>JAFGIU010000046.1 GCA_016929445.1 Candidatus Omnitrophota bacterium | reverse complement strand
TGCTCGTTTGGCGGAGCGGCCATAATGAGAGGAGATCCGGCTTGTTCTAGCTCGGCGTGGCGGTCCCGGGCCTGAGCCGCTAAACTCGCCGCTGCCGGCCCTGTAAGGACACTTGCGGCCACGGTGAAGGGAGCCGTCTCCGTCGGCACCGTCATTCTCTTTGCGCGGCCGGAGGTGTGGCGGGACGCACTGGGAGCCAAGCCCAAGGCAAGAACCAGGCTATCGTCCACAGGGATGCCCGCATCCAGGGCGCGTTGCACAGCCTGCGCATATGCGCTATCTGCAGGAGAGAGTCCTAAAGCCGGCTTGGCAGCGCCTCTGGCAGCGTAGACATAGCCCGGCTCCGCATCCGGATTCCGGGCTGTGATTTCTGTGCCGGTTGCCAGCGGAATTAACACGGTGCTCTGCGCAGGCACCATCACTCCGTCCGTCAGGACGACATGAGGGCCCACAACACCGTCGGACAGCACCGCAGAGACTGTATGGGCGCCTTGAGCGCTAAAATTACCTGTAATCACGTGCGGCCCAAGCTTCACCCGGTCTCCAATGACAGCGTCCCCAATAAATTGCATGATGGGGTGCACCCAGACCTCATCCCCCACCTGGGATCGGGTCCAGGAGCCCCCGTTGATTTCACACTTTTCTCCAAAAGTCGTGTTTAGAGCTTTGACGCGTGGGCCAATATAAGTCCCCGCTCCGATATCGGATTCTTTGACCTGGTCCGCGTCCTGAACATGGGCCCCTGCTCGAACCAGGCTCAGAGTCACGGGCATGCCTACGCCCTCAATTCGCGCATTCTCACGCACGACCGTATCAGTGAGACTACTCAATATTTGCGCCCCAGCCCCAACCTCACTCAAGGAACCAAGAATCACGACTCCATCTCCGATAACGGTTGGATTACTGGGGTCTGTGGAAGGGACAATCTTATCTAGGTCCACTTCCGCACCAATCTTTACACCTACACCGATATGGATACCCGGCCGGGAAGCCAGTTCCGCAACATCGGCGGCAGAATGGTATTGACGGCCCTTTGGCGTCCCAACAGGCTTAGTCGCTTCCGGCCGAACCTGCGCCTCAGGTTGCCGGGCCAATACTTGCGGGCTTTTCAAAGCATCCGACTCGAGGGTGTCTCTGGCAACAGACACATAGGCCCTGGCCAAATTGACGCGCTGCTGTAAAGGTGTGCGCTCGGCTGCTTGCGCGTCTGTCCACCGCACGGTTGGAAGTCCCAGCGCCTCAAGTGTTTCACTGTCTGAAGCCTGCGTTCCCTCGTTCTGGGCTTCCCAGTCGCCAAGAGCGGCTTGGGCAGCCTCGAGTTCTGCTCCCTCATCCGAAAGGATCTGCACAAGCTTTGTTCTCAATGCAGACACATCGGGAATATACTCGGCAAAAATCTCCAAGGCCTCCTCAACCCCATGGGGTCCTCCCACCTTTAGGACCTGAATGAGAGAGTCTGCATTGACCCCATTAGTGGTTAAGGAATTGGGGCGAACCTTACTTGTAAACTTTGCCCCAGAAGGCAGGTCCACATCGCGGTGAGAGGTGGGCAGTGTTTGCCACCAGGATCCGGTTGTTGTGCCCGGGGACCAGGTCCCATTGCTGGCGGGGAAACCGAATTCCCCGAAAGTGGTCCAAGGGATACCGCTGCGAAACTCCGGCACTCCCGTATCATTTAGAGGAAGGTCGGTGGCACCCTCCTCCAGCACAATGCCTGCGCCCGCGGCCATATTCACAAAGCCGCGCCCGGTAAATGTGGCGTTGTAAATAGGCGTCCGGTGCCCCGAGGCAATATTTGCAGGGTGCGAATACCTCGCACCTTTCTCAGAAAGAGTCTTCACAATTTCACCAAAATCGCCATCGGTGAGCCACTGCCGGATATCTTCTTGAAGCCCCGCATCCACGGCGATTACCCCCCGCATCACGGTCTCACCAAAGAGATGCCCATTGCCCGGCATCACGACACCTTCGCCGTTAAAGCCAGGGAACACATTGCCCGCGCCTAAGACTATATTTTCCGCGCGCAGCGCACCCCCGAAACGGCCGCCCCCGAAGTACACATTGGTAAGCGGGCACTCATTCCCCTCGACCAAGGCGCCCTTTTGCAGGCCAAGCGCCGATTCCAAGATGCCGTAAGGAGCGAGGATATCGGATTCAGCACCGATCCAGCTATCCACGATACGGGAACCCAAACGCACTGTTGTACCCGCCCCGATGGCTGTGCCTCGCACCCACGTTTGGCCATGAGAGCGCTGCGGATCAAATTCGGGAACGTCAACAGGCAGACCGTCCGGCAAGTAATCAGCCGCATTCTCAAGACCTTCGAATAAGGTGTTTTCGGCCATAACGTCGACTAACGCCACACCCCCTTCAACGATCACATTCCCGGTAAGTCTGGTGTTCCCAGCCAGAAGAACCGCTCCATGCGGAATTCGCACGGCGCTGTCCAGATAGATGAGCGCACCGGATCGCAGGAGAACCTTACCCCGACTCCCGTCCTTCCGCGCAAAAATCGCTTGCAGGGCGTCTTCCTTCGTCTCGAGTCCATGAAGGGTCAGATTCAGAACCGCACCCTTCTCCACAGTGACCCAATCAATGCCCAGCTCCTCGAGCAAGGGCATGAGCCGGTCCGCCGGGATCTCCAGGGTCCGCACGGCATTGGCAAAGGCCTCTGTGCGGGCCTGAGCGATGGCACGGCGGTTTTCAGCCCGCCTCGCGTTTGCCGAAACATAGTCCACCGCCCTTTGAGCCTGCTCAAAACTCAAGCGGCCCGCGATCCTGGGGCTATCCATAAAGTTCGAATCCTCTGTCAGATCCGCAAAGTCCCAATCGGCCAGAAACGGATGAAGCGCCTGCACCGCTATCCATCGATTCTCCAATCCCTCGACGTTCACAAGGGAGGCGCCGTCTGTCATCCGGGAATAGGCCGCCGCATTCGCAGCAATAAACTGGCTTTCCGCGGTCCACCCATTCTCCAGCAAATCTAAAATCGATTCCTTGTAGGGAAGAGACATCACCATCCGTTCGACATGTCTGACTCCGTCAAATTCCAGAACCACCGTCACTTCATCGCCGTACAGATCGACCCGGTCGCCCTCTTCCGCGAAATATCCGGCAACCAGACCATTCGTCCCGTAGAACTTGAGCTCTGCCGCGGCTCTGAAGTCAGAATCCCTCACTGTGAAGCCGTCCGGAATATCTGTAGCCAAATTCGCCTGTACCTGCTCCAAAACAACCGCTTCCCCAATGACGACGTCGCTCTGAACCGTAATATGGCTCTCTCCAACATAGCCATTCGCCCCAATCACCAAGGTCACCCCCGCCGGAATGTGGATCACCGAGTCCACCAACTTGGCCCCCGGCAGCAGTCTCAATGTCCCTTCGCCCGTCACAATCGTGTTTTCTATGCTGGTCTGGGATTCATCCGCATCTAATGTAACGCCGCCAAGGGACGAATTGTTTACCCCCAGCTCGATCCCCATCATCCTGCGGCCCAGATCCGTCTCTGCCAGCTGTTTGAACATCGCCTGCATCTGCGGCGGCTTGCCGGTATCCATCCAACTTCCACCCTCTCCCAGATCCAAACCTGCAATAAATTTACCCGCTCTCTCCCAATCGGCCCTCACGGATTCCTTGACGTCCCATAGGGCTTCCCAGTCCTTTGTGTAGGCGTATGCCAGCTGTGGATCGTCAAATCCGGCGACTTTGCTCTGGGCCAGGGCCATCCACTCCGGCTTGGACATAAACATCGACTGAAACATCAGATCGTGGAAACCCACCGCAAAAGCGTCTAACCTCAAGTCCTGCTCCGGCACCTTGCCTTGCACCGTCAGTTTCAGGTAATTCGATTGTCTTGCACTCATCCCGGCATTCAAAGAACGTGACATTTCCAGACCATTGAACTGAAGCATCCCATTGGCAAAAATCTGGCCGCCATTTTCATGAGCCATCAGCGCCAACTTCACGAGCCCCCAGTCCCCCTTGGGCTTCTCCCAAAACCATTTCACTTCCCCGGTATCCGGATCCGCCACAAAAACGCCAAGCGATGACAGTTCCTCACGGTGCTTCCTCACCACATCTGGAGCCGCAGTTGCCAATGCTCCGGCAATCTGAGCCAGTACCGCGTCATCTCTCTGCTCTGCCGCCCTCTGTACCTCCTCCAAACCAAAGTCCGCGAATACGCGGCCCACCGCCTCTATCTCGCCGGCATTCATCAGGTCCTGCTTTACGCCTGTGCCTGCTAGGGCAACCCGGCTCCAGTCGGCCTCCGAGAGAGGCTTGTCTCCCAAGGTCATACCGCCCAGGAGCAGAAACTGATCGCTGGCCGCCCACATCAGGAAGTCCGCTCGGGCCTCATCGGGCAGCAAACTTGAGACCACCTTGAGCGTCAACATCTGCAGCTCTTGGAAATTCATGCCGCGCAAGAGCGGCATCAAACCGTTGTATCCATAGAGCAGCGTATAGACACCCAGCCGTGTCTTAAATCCTCCGTCGGTCATCAACACAACCATTAGGTCTTCCACAACATCCAGCAATGCATCGCTGTCCCCACTGCTGATCCGCGCATTGAGCTGTCCCTGCGCTTCTGCCGTAAGAAAGCCCAGGTCTGCAGCGCGGTCAACCAGTTCTCGAGCACTTCTTTCCGCTTTTTCAGTTTGTCCGTCTTCGATAGCTTCGTTTGCCTCAATCAGTCCTTTCAACAAATCCTGCACCATTCCGAGAATGCCCTGGAGCGCCGGCGTCTCATGCCTTCTGGCATCCGGAAGCTCTTCGTTTGTTAACGCCCCGCTCAAAGGCCATTTGGCCTGCAGGTCTTGAGCAGCAGTATCCACCAACGGCCACATCCCTGCGCCTTGATCCTCTGGGCCTGTACGAAGCAGGTTCTTCCGGTTGATCCCGCCAAACACCGTACTGTCCCCGGAAACCAGTCTGTCACGTATTCGATTCAATATCTCCATATGCAACGACGGACACATCCAGCTTGCTGCTCTAATCTCTGCGACCTTCCCTGCCACATCTCCTTCCCACTGACCCACATCCTCCCGGATCACCACTTCCTTGCTTCCCTCATCAAAATCTATCTGCCGCCCTTCCAACCCCGCCACATGCTCCACCCGGATCCCAAGCTCACCTTCCCCAAAGAATCTCACCGCACCTCCCAGCTTGGCTGAAACCAGCATAGGCATCTCATGAAGAATCGCCTGCTGCACTGACCAAGCCACCAAGTCCGGACCTTGGATCACCTCTGCGTCAACAGATACGGATCTGACCGCGACCAAATCATGCTCATCTGAACGAATGATTTCAAAGCCCTGCGGCGCCAAAGTCGCAAACTCATTAAGAGTCGCGGACCCTAGAGTGCCAAACCACTCGGTCGCACCGTCTATATCCAACTCCTGGCCAGAAGTCCTGCTCAAGTAAAGATAGATGGCCGCCAGATCCTGCACGAATTGGGGGTCTCTGTCCAAAGGCAACTCTAACTTATTCCGGACTCGCGCAATAACTGTGTCATGAGTGGCACCCAAGGAAGCCAGCAACTTTAGAACCGCTGTCTCTGATTGGTCCCCTTCCGTGACCTCCTTCAGTGCGGCAATAACAGATTGTCTGGCTACAGCAGGAAGCCTCTCAAGAGTCGCATCTTGAGTCGCCGGATTAATCAACGCCATCGCCTGTCGCGCCACAAACTCCTGCAAATCCCCGAACATCAGGGACGCCCTATGCGAGCCGCGGCTGAGGATTTCCCGGGACAGTTCCTCCAAATTGCTGCGCTCGCCCATCAGGATGCGCTCGTAGCGCGCGTGGTCCTGCCCTGTTGTCGCCTTGGGCGCCACAACGTGGTAGGCCAGGCCCTCTTCCTCAAATAAGCGCATCAGGCCTTCGGTGTGGAAACCTCCCGTGATGAGCGCGGCGCGGTCCACGCCCAGCTCCTCCATCTTGGCCAGGGTCTTGCGCACCATGGCGTGATCGCGGGCCTCGGCCACTTGATAGAATTTCTCCAAAAAGGGTGTGTACGCGGAAAGGATTTGAGAGAGGGTTTGAATCTTGAGCTGCGTCCTCACTCCGTGGGCGGCGGCCAGATCCTCAATCCCGGAGTGCAAAGCGCCGGCACGCAGATGCTCCCGCTCTTGGCAGTACTCGTTCCACTCCGCCGCATTGAGTTCCAAGGCAAAAAGCTTCCGCAGCAGTTGAA
The DNA here is from genome assembly GCA_016929445.1 of Candidatus Omnitrophota bacterium. Classification (NCBI taxonomy): domain Bacteria; kingdom Pseudomonadati; phylum Candidatus Omnitrophota; species Candidatus Omnitrophota bacterium. Next base: position 19,481 of record JAFGIU010000046.1, on the reverse strand, counting down.
GCCGACTGTCCAGAGCGGCCAGCTGCTGCTGATCCGCCGTCTCCAGAGACGCCTCGAGCACGGCCCGGTAAAGCCCCTTCATTTGGTCCATCAGGCTTGTGCTGTCGATCCGCGCGCTAAGCTGCGCGTACTCGGTGTACTCCCACACGGCTTGGGCCTCTGTTTCCGCCACCTTGCTGTTGAAGGCGGCCTGCGCCAATCCCTGGTAAAATTCGGCAGCCTTTAGGCTACCCTCCCGAAAATCCACACTGCGCTGCAAGAGCGCCTGCAAAGCCTCTTGGTTGCCTTCTGCGGAAAAGCTTTGACTCAGGGCTTGAAGCAGGCTCTTGACCTGGCCTTCCAAGGCTTTAAGATCCAGTTCGCCCTCGGCCGCCTGTACCTGAACAAACACATCGACCTCAGGGAAATCAATGCGTATATCGATCCCGCGCTTGCGGGCCTCGGACACCAGGAAATTCACATACTTGCCCAAGTCCCAGGACTGATCTTCAAAAGAAGTTTCGGCAATGGACAGGGCGCGCAGGTGGGGCGAGTAAATCGATTCTTTGAGCGTGTCCACGGCTGTGGCCAAAGATTGGAGCTGCGGGGCCGCGGCTTCACGGGCAACCGTGTGGATCATCCAGTTGAGCTGGCTCTGCCAGTAAAGCTCAGGCTCTTCCACCCCCCACACTTCCAGGCCGGCCGGGGCTTCCACAATAGAGAGGTATTCCTCGGCCGTGAGCTCGCCGCGGTCCATCAGGAGATCCGCAAAGCGCGCGCGCACGCCGCGCTCGGGGAAACCTGAGACAAGAGAGGTGTCCACCTTGCCCGCAGCGCCTTCGGAGAGGATCAGGCGCACGCCCTGGTTCCGGAGCCAGTCTTCCAGAATGCGGGCGCTGTTGCGCTGGGCTTCCGGGTGCGCGTGCAGGTCCTGGATGTGCAGAATGATTTTCATGTCATTCCCGCGTAGGCGGGAATCTACTTGCTTCACTCCGTCATCGTCCGGCCAATGAGAACGCACCAGCCGCCCGAATTCCGGAGAAACAACAAGCGCTTGCATTTCCTCCAAAGGACCGGGGTTGGAGATGTGCAGAGCCGGACTGTCGTCCTGAGCGCCTAGTTCGTCATTGCGAGCCCCCGCGCTTTGCTCGGGGCGGGCTCCGCGAAGCAATCTCTGCGGCGCAGGCTGAGAAAGTCGTGCTGTCTGTATCCGTTTATCTTTGAAGAAGGTTTTGGCAGGTGCGGCTAGGGCGGGATTGATCGAAGTGAAGGCAAAAACCAGAGCCATGCTGGCGCCGGCAAACCGGCTCCAATGACTCCGCGAATGGCGTGCAAAGCTCATATTTCCAACCCCCCGGTAAGGTGTCATTCCTGTAAACGCGGAAATCTACTCGTCGAGCTGATCAAACAACAATAAAGAATTGCTAAAAGCGTTAACCACGAATTCAAAGAAAAGACGCGCCGCGCAGAGCGCGCCTGCTTTGTCATTGCGAGGACCGGGGTCCAACCCGTCATTGCGAGGCCTGGAGGGCCGAAGCAATCTTTGCAGAGCACAGACCGCCACGTCGCATAGGCTCCTCGCGGTGACGGAGCTCCTTAAACCATTCGGTCGATGATCGCGGCGGCTGCAATATCCTGCTGGAACTGACCCATGTCCGTCGGTGTAAAGTTCATGCCTTGGAAGAGCACTCGCACGACAATATTACCCATTCCATCCGCCTGAATTGCGTGACTCACCTCATCGACGCTAACACCCATTGCACGGGCAAGGACCGTGAGCAGTTCAGCGGGATAGTTGCCATTTGCCAGATCCTCATCAGAAACTTGTCCCATTAAGCGGGCCAGAGAAATTTCTTCCATCACACGGGCGATGGATTCCTGCGGACCTTGGTGGCGATTGAGCTGCATGAGGTATGCCCCTGGGAGAGCGGTAATCGGGGCATTCATGTCTGCAATTTGCACAGTTCGTACAGTTCTTCCAGTCGTCTCCACCGTACCCACTATTTGGGCAGCTAACTGATTCAGCGTATCTGCGATGGCCTCAGACGCTCCAGTGTGAGATACAAAGGTCACATTCGAAGTCACTCTGCCCCTCAGACTATTCTCTGAAGCGATAGTCTGAAGCATCAACCTAAGCTGCTTTTGCACCTCCGGCGTGGCGTAGGTGTCCACGATCAAATCCACATCATATTGATTCCGCACATGGATCTTCTCGTCCGGAGCTCGCTCGGCCAAAGCATCTTCGGCTTCCCAGGTAGCGTACATCATGCCCGAAGCCCACTCCACGGCTTGCGCGGGGCTTGTCATCGGGGCTGCAGGAGTTATTGCATACCCACCGGGGGCGGTTGCTTGAGCAGTCAGTCGAGCTACAGTCTCATTCACTACCTGCGTTGCGGCGGCCACATCATAACCCTCAACCCGCCTCACCACCTCAATAACGGCACGTTGTACTTGTTCGGCAGTCAAGTTATCTGCATACGGTGCCAACAATCCATAAGCCAACATTGGCGCGGCAGCCACCGCACGTGCTTCTGCGATTTCAGGAACTTCAACAGTTGATGAAAGGATCGGCCGTGAAGAGGCATCTGTTCTCGACATCCAGCTTTCAATATTCTCCTCGGCAAGTGCTACCACATAGCCGAGATCTTCCTGAGGTGTTCCATGCGTATCCAGCATGGTGTGCAGAGTCTCTGCCCCCTGGAATCCGTCCACTGTGAGGGTGCCCGCAAAGGTTTCCAAATCTGCGTCCACTCCATCAGCATTAAGATCGTATAATTCTTCGAAAATACGCTGCTCTTCACGCGTTCTATTGGCCACCGCCTTCAGAGCATAGTAAGTCGTCACGTACTCCTCAGCGAACGTCACATCGTCTAAGGCCGGTGCTTCACCCTCATCCCACATCCCGGCATAGAGCTGTTCAAATAGAGCCTTAGTCCGGCCAAAACGAGTGGGAAGACCTTCATCCGCACGCATTTGAACCGCAAGGAGGTTCGCTCCTGCCCCGGCTCGTAACAGAGACTGGCGCACTTCATGTGAGAGCGCTCTATTGTAAACTTCTCGCGATTCTAATCCCTGGGCGGCAGCAACGAAATGAATCACATTGGCATCCCCAACCACCCCGTCAACACCCAAGTGGAGAACCCCCCCGCGAATGAGTCCATCGACTGTTTCGTCCGGCAAGCCAAGTGCCCGCACCGCATCCTGGACCGAAGGATACATCCACTGCACAGTAACTTCCTTGGCTAGGTTAGCCGGTTTGTCCGGATCCCGGAACATTTCTTGTGCCAGGCCCTTAAAGGTACTCCATCGGTCGAACATGTCGCCTATTCTGGCAGCATTCTGCGTGGATTCCAGATTTGGATCCCCTTGGGCCCGTGCCTGAATCCGTTGCCTGAGCCGGGCCAAGTCCGTGTAAAGACCTTGCACGAATTCATTGGCATCCTCCGGAATTGAATCCGCAAACAGCAAGCTTTCAAGTTCCACTATCTCCTCTCCGGTGAGGAGGTTCCTACCCCGCCTATACAGTGTATTAAAGAACAACGCCAGGGAGAGTTTTTCGTCCGAGAACTCTCTCAAGACAATTTCCACATTCTCATTTCGGAACTCTGCCGCGTCTTCACCTTCGACAAGAGCTTCCATTAGCAGGTCTTCAAGTTGAGGTGCCCGCGCATTATCTTTCAAACCTGCTCCATAATCCCCGGCTCTATGAAACGCCCGATGACGATCAGTCAATTCAGTGAGATTCGCCACAAGTTGAGCATCCGAAGCGCCTGTAATATAGGATTGAAACAATGTATTGGTGAGAGTCGACAGCTCTGTCGAGACCTCATTGATGGCCAGGGTCGTCTCCAAAGCAAGGATCTGCACAGGAATGATTGCCAGTATTGTTTGCAATATGTCAGGATAGCCTGCATCGGAAGAGACTCGGGGAATACGGATAATCCTGGACTCATCTGTGTTGCCTTCAGCGTCTACAATAAGATCATTGGGCCAAGTTGCATCCTCATAGCAAATCACTACCGCAACAGTGTCCCTAGAAACAGCCTCCTGCAAGTTCACGGTAAGCTCCGCTGTTTCAGCCTCATCCGTGCCGATCACAAGCAAACGCGACCCGCTACGCATGAGAGAAATGGGCCCGTGTTTAAAATGCTGGAAGTGATCAAACTGGGTATCCGTGCCTGCAAGCTCCTTGAGTTTGAGGTTGGCCTCTTTTGATGTCGGGAATGTAAGACCCCGGCCCACAGCAAAAATCCCGTTTGCCTTTCGAAAGTCCAGAGCTAAGGCTTTCAACTGTTCCATAAGTCTTGAGTCAGCCAGCATTCTCTCCACTGCATTCGGCAGCTCTGTCATATCTTGCAGGTGCGCAAGCGCTTGCTCGGGGGCAACCCTTCCCCGGACCTGCCCTATGTAGTTGGCCAGCACATTGAGTGCAGCAACTTGGGCTGTATAGGCCTTGGTCGAGGCCACACCGATTTCTTCTCCTGCAAATAGCTGGAAGATTCCGATTCCATTGGAACGGCGGATGATATCGGCTAGAGGTGACTCTCCTGGCTTGTTGATGATACCCAGGAACCGGACCCCCATTGCTGCGGCAAGAATAACCCCGTCGTTTGTATCCTTGCTGTTCCCAGACTGTGAAATGGCAATACCCAACCTAGGCTTCTCATAATAGAGACCCATGTACCTCATCCTGAGCGCCTGGTAACGACTGGTATCCCCACTGGCGCGGGCAGCCAATACTTCTTCCCGAATTCCCTTGAGAATCTCCGCCAACTTGTCCAAATCGTCCGGGAGACTGTCCGAGGTGTAAATCTGTTCGCCCTGGTCCCCTCTTAAGGCTATAAGCTTTCTCTTGATTGTGGACGTGAATTGAGGACCAAAATTGACATTGGCTTTCTCAAATCCGCCCATGGTTTCCAAGGCATCCCCGCCAGATTCTGCCGCATAGGCAGAAGTCCCAGTGGCAAAGAGTTCAACAGTATCATCAAACTCCAAGATCTCTTCGTCCGTAAGAGGACGTCTTCTTGAGGCAGGCGCAGCATCTCCTAGCCTCTCCAATTCGTCTGCTGACAGGGCCACATCCAATCCTGGCATTGGGGTAGGAATTCCTGCTGCCCGGTCTCGGATCACTTGAGCACGATCTGAGGAAGCATAGTAAGGGGCCGCGAGCTGCAGTAACCTAACAATCTCTACAATGTCATCATAAGTCTCTCCATTAGGCCGCTCACTGGTGCCAACCTTATATCCCTTTGCCCCCTTCTCCCGGCTTTGGACTGCATCAAAAAGATCTCGGGCATCTTGTGCTTCCTGGCTCTCGTAGCTAAATGCCGTGGCAAAGATCCCTTCGAGATCACCCAACTCCCGTTCTTCAATTACCGCATCAGCAAACTGTCCTTTCTCTCGGAACCATTCAGCGCGTTCCAAAGGCAAGTTTGTCACTAGCGTATTGCGCAATGCTTTGGGCTGCTGATGAATCTCCCTACGCGTAAAGGTATCGTACGGCCCCAGGGCACGCTCATAGGAGCCCGGATCCAGCACCACGATCCGTCTTTCCGGATCATTCCAGAAGTCAACCCTCTCAAGTAAACCTTCTGTGTCTGCCACAAATAAGGCGGCCCTGTTTTCGACACTACCTCCCTCTTGAACTCTCTCTAGCAACATAATATCCCCGGGTCTGAGATTCAAAGTTCGCGGGGTATAGGGGGCAAGAGCACCCGGCTCGGAGCTAAACATATGACCTACGTAAGGATCGTTAGGATCGGCTAATCCAACAATCAACGGTTTTGGCCCCCGCACCCAGCCGACTGCTTGGCCATAAGTCCTGCTAAAGGCACCGATATCCACCAAAACAACCGCCATCTCTCCGCGCAAAGATTGCCGGGTTCGCATCGAGGCAATCACCATATCTTTATCCGGATTAATTCTCTTATTGAGCTCATGGAATAATGGGACCAATTCGGCTACAACAGTCTTCAAAACGTGAGCTTCCGCGTCCACAATCTGCCGAGCAGTCAACTTATTGAGGAATTCCTCGTAAATTTCGGGGGCTGCTGCGCGCATTATATGTTCAGCCTCTTCAGTGGCCTCCCTCAGGAACTCGATAACTCTCCCCCAATCAATCGCATCGTCGGGAATGGATTGGATTTGCCTTGGACTAATCACCCTGGTGCCCGGCACCTTGTAGTAGTCAGCCAAAGCAGTAATCGTCCAGTTGTCCGTTGTCACGTTATGGGGCCGCGAGTACTGCGGACGACCCAGAAGCTGTGCCATCACCTCTAAGAACTGATCCACATTTCTAAAATTAAGCGCATCTCCATTAAACTGCCCGGAAGTCCCAAACCCTTCTTCGGCAGGATCAAATTCCGGTGTCTGAATCTTGTCTGACACTACCGTGTGTGCATGAGCATTCGGTATGGAGGTCGGCGGGACAGTTGTCCAACGCGTATGGCCCATAAACAGCTGAACTGCTTCATTGAGGTCCTGTTCGCTCATATCGAATTTTTGGACAAGTGATGTAATCAAAGGATCGGACTCTAGCCCTGCAATCGCATCATCAATACTTTGTTGACCCGCATACTTCCTCTGGTATACATCTCCAAGCATTACCACAGTCAATCCGATGGAGTCATAGCCACGGTGTCGAACACGTGCTGCTCCTACTGCAGCTAACTCACTAAAGTCAACCTCTCCGCCTACCATGACCCAAACCCCACAACTCGCTTTGGCGGTGCGGAGGTCCTGCTCGTCGATAGCTCTGTCTGAGAGATCTGCCTGAGAGCGATCAGCTGTCGTTAGAGCCATAACAGGCGCTACTCCCTCGCCGTTCATTAACAATGCCAACAGGTTTGCATTAAAGGGAATGTCATCATTCAGAAAATCACTATCACTGCGCCGCAACCCTGCCAATCCATTCATCCTAAGCGTGCGGTCCGTATTAACGTAAGCGGAAACCATGTGATAAACACCCGGCTGCCCCTGTACAGGCAGACGGAGAAGAAGAGTGGTGCCGGGCACAAGAATCTTATTTTGCAGTTGATCGGTATTTGACGACAGTTCATCGCCAGTCATGGTGAATGGTTGAACCGCGGTTGCCGAGCCAGGAGCCATGCTGAGCGCAATGCGGAAATGCTCAAGACTGTAGGCAACCTGAGGAACACCGTCGAGTTCAAAGTATTCGGCGGCGTAATTGGGCTCTCCATCAGTCGCCGGTGCCCTGTCCATCAAAGAAGCAAGAGCGGCAAGCACGGCGTACTCGTCCCGGCCCAACTGTGAACCAGATTGCTGCCCTGCAAAATGAGCGGCTACATTCACACAAGCGCCTGCATTCACAACCTGGGTGCCATCCGGCAGACCAAGCGCTTCTCTGACCTCATCCGAATTCAACGCGGCTTCAATTTCCTGCCCGACCTCTTGGACGCTTCGGCCGTCCTGTACTTCTGTCCGGAGTGCATCGGCAATGGTGTTGGCAAGATTGACACTGTCATCTTCATCCGTACTCCGCACCAATCTGTGAACCAGTGCTTCAACCGGCCTTCCGCCTTGGCCGGGGCCATCAGAATCAATACTGCCGCCGGTTCCGCCGGTCTGCTTTTTGCCGGCAACATATACGGCGTCAGGTTCAGCGGTCTGTGCCAAACTCAGAAGTTCTGTCTGAACCAAGCTCCCATTCTGTAATACGTAGCCGACACTCTGCTGAATTGCTTGGGCATCGTCTTGAGGCAAGACCATAGAAAGCGACACGGTATCTCCTCGCAGCTCAACCGAGAGTCCTTTAATTTCTCGAGTCAGAAGAGTCGCTACTTGATCAATATCTTGGCCCAAAGTCTGCATCGCCCCCACTGCCGCGGCAGCTAATGCCACGGAAATTCTCTGCTGGTTTGCGGCGCCGCTTTGACTGAAGTAATCGTTCAATGCATCCCAAAGTTCTTCGTTAAATATCTGGCCATAAAGTTGTTCACTTTGCTCCTGGCTTAAACCAACTCCTTCAAAGACAAAGGCAGGTCGTTCTGCCACACTTGCAGCTTGCAGGCGCGCAAGCAACTCGCCTGTTCCTTGCCCCAATGCTTGATTCGCCATGGACATAAGCCGGTAAGAGTCCGCGTCTTGTGTCGCATTCTTCAGGGTTCGCTTGATGAGGTCAGCGACCTCAGGCCGGCTTCCCGCCAGCATCTGGTGGTAGCGCTCTTTGTCCATCTCGGACACGGCGTTCGGGGCGGCTACCTTGTAGCTAATGCCGCGCTCCTTGAGAAGATCCATCATGCCGCGCGTGTGGAAACCGCCGGCAATGAGAATGGCGCGGTCCACGCCCAGCTCCTGCATCTTGGCCAGGGTCTTTTCGGCCATGGCCGTATCGCGATTCTGGGCCACGGTGTAAAAGGCTTCGAGGGCCGGGAGCGTGCGGTCAATGCGGGCCACGGCGCGCGGCCAGTTGACCATCACATTGATGTTGTTGGCTGCGGAAAGCCGTTCGATCTCTTGCTGGAAGTTGGCGGTGCGGAAGCGCTCCGGGGCTGCCTGATAGCCGGCCCAGTCGCGGCTGGAGAATCCCAGGGAGTACAGTTCCTTCAGATCCTTGCGCGCGCTTGTGAGCTGGGCCACTGTGCGCTGGTCCCCGGTTTGGAAAAGCGCCTCTTGTGTGGCGCTGTACAGAGCGTTCATTTCGGAAAAGAGCTGGGAGGTCTCAATGGACTCGCTCACCTTTAAATACTCGATAAGCTTCTCGACCCCGGCCACGGACACGTCCACGGCCCCGGCGTTTTCCTTATAGATAGAGAAGAGCTCCTCGTAAAACTCGAGGGCGGTCTTGGTGCCTTCGCGGTAGCTCACGGAAAGGCCCAGGAGCTTTTGCAGGGAGGCTTGGTTCCCTTTGGTGCTGAAGAGACCGGTCAGGCCCTGGAGCAGGGTGCGGGCTTCCTGGTCCGCCTTGGCGGAATCCATCTGCGCTTCAAGCTGCATGGCCTCAGAGAGGCGATTTAAATTCGGAGCAATCTGCGGGGTCGCGACCCCGTGCTCGTTCGCTTTTTGCATGAGAAATTCTGTGTAGCCGCCGAAGGGCAAGGTCTTTGCCTCAAAAGAGCGGCGGGTATCGGAGAGCTCTTTGAGCTCCGGGGAGTAAACAGCTTCGGCCAGCTTGTCCAGCGCGCGCTCGAGTTCCACGAGCGTGGGCTGGGCTTCCTCGCCGATGCGCAGGTTCGCGAGGTACAACAGGCCGTTGCGGAAATAGAGCTCAGGCTCTTCCACCCCCCAGATAAGCATGTCGGGGTGTTGGGTCATGGCCAGGTATTCCTCGCCGGTGATTTCGCCGCCTTCCATAAAGGTGTCGGCCACAGCCTGGCGCACAGCCGCGTCCGGATAGTTGCCGACCAGCGAAGTGTCGACCAGGCCTGCAGCGCCTTCCACACACACAAGGGCCAGACCGCAATCCTCGATCATGTGCTCGATGATGGAGGCGTTGTTGCGCTGGGCTTCGGCTTGGGTGTGGAGGTCTTGAAGGTGGAGGATGAATTTGGGGGTTGTGCCGTCGTAGCTCTCAATGGACTTGCCGTGCTGGTGGGGGATCCGCACAGACTGCAACTCGGTGGGGGGCATCACCTGAGCGGCTTCGCGGACCAGCTGTTCGAGCTCTGCGCCTTGGGGGATCGATGCCTGTTGCAGCCCGAGTGCCGCGGCCGCTGTCGACTGCGGCCTAAAGGCCTGGGCCGATGTGGCCTGGGCCGTGCGCATCCGGCCCTCGAAAAAACGTTTATTGTCGGTGGGTGCGGCCCAAGCGCTTCCTATTCCAATATTGGTGATGAGAAATGCTTGAGCTACGGCGAGAGCAACGATGCGACGGAACATAGTGTAGTACCCCCTTCACCCCCACCGTTCTATCCTGCAGGATGGCCCCCGGCGGGAGTTGGCGTGTTTGTCATGGTGTGTTCAGGCGACAGTCTTTGGAGTTCTTAAAAAAGGATTTGCAATACACTAGAGCAAGTATACTTGACTTCCTCCATGGATTCAATAGGCGGGCGATGCGTATTCTGCGGAATTTTCGGGGTGGGATTAGGTATGAAGCTGTATTTTTAAGTATTTATCCCAGGCGGGTTAAATTAAGTGTTCCGGTGCCTGGCACCGGTGCCAGGCACCGGTGTCAGGCACCGGCATTAGAGGGGGAGGTCTTGGAGCTCCTTCTGAAAACGGGGCACTTCATTCTGAATCAGATCCCAAACAATCTCCAGGTCCAGTCCGAAATATTCGTGAACGACAACATCGCGCAGTCCGCAGAGTTTGCGCCATTCGATTCGGGCGTGCTGGTTACGGAACTCTTCCGGGACATGCTTTGCCGCCTCACCAATAATTTCAAGACTCCTAAGCACCGCGTCACGGGTTTTCTCGTCCTTCTGAAAGTCCTCAACGGACATGCCCTGGACATACCTCGGGATCCTTTCGCACGCATCAACCATATTTTGAATGAAGAAAGAAAAATCACGTGACATAGACAGCCTCGCCGTCCACCTCCGGGAGCAGCTCCTTGCGCACCCCATTGCGGGTGACAAGATCCACCTGGGTATTCAGACGATCCTCCAGGAGGCTTTTGAGCCGGAAATAGCGATCATAGGTGGCCGTCCCCTCAAACTCCACCAAAATGTCGATGTCACTATCTTGTCTGGCCTCGTCCCTAGCCACGGAGCCGAACAAGGCCAACGACTTTACCCGATGAGACCGGAATTCCGCCTCGCATTCCTTGAGCGTTCTCAATACCTCCTCACGACTCATATTCGGATCTCCTTCAGCTACACAACACATTCTCAACTGCGCCATTTTACCAGATCCCGCAGCTTGGTGCTGAGCACCAGGGAGGCGAATGTAGTGCTTTTGCTACATTTGATTTTTTGGTGTCAGGCACTGGTGCCAGGCACCGGTGCCTGACACCGGCATTAGAGGCTGGATTGGAGTGAGGTGCTGAGGGCGGCTTGGTCGGCCAGGGCACTGGTGCCGGTCACAAGAGGGGTAATCTCGGCTGGGACGGATTCCCCGTCCATGATCTGCCCCAGCAGAAACTGCAGATTTGCCTGCGCGTAATTCAGGCCGGGCCTTTCGATTGCCACCGAAGCCTGGGAGAGGTCTATCACCCTACCCTCCCGCGCGGCGGTCACCAGCCTGTTAAACTGCCCCCAATTGACATCGTCTGGGTTAATACCGGCGGCATGCAGCGCGTCCACGGCTTCCATGTAGGGGATCGCCCGCTCGTAATCTGCCGGGACATAGCTTGACGGAAGCCCTTCAACTCCTGCTCTTCCGGCATACTCATAGAGAGCCTTTCTACGGTTCTCGAGGTCTTCCAGGCTCCCATCCCTTGTGAATGCCTGGCTGAGTTCTTGCCCGATCCTCTGTTCCGTCATTCCCTGTTTCAATGGAATATCCGCCACCCTTATATATTCAGACAGAAGGTCCACAATAGCATTCCGGCGCTCCTGGCCAAGACTCCTGAAAAGAATCTTGGCAAATCCTTGAGCATCCAACTTAGTGTTCTTTCGGTAATAACTCAGCAACCAACGCATTTGAACATCTATCTCAAGGTCCAGGAAGTATTGAACAATCTGCTCATCCAAATACATCTCTGTGGCCCAATCCGGAGCCACTTCAGTTTCCCCTTCAGCCCCCGGTTTCCCAAGCAAGACCTCCTCGTAACGATGCCGCGATTCCTCACGGCGCACTTCCGCGTCAAAGGCTTCATCGGAAACCGTCAAGAATCCCAGATCAATCACAAGGGTCTCTCCATCCACCATCACATGGTGTCGACTTTGCGCAAACACAACCTTTGTAAACTGGCTGGGCTGGCCTTGAACAGACTCTAGCAGGCTATTGAGCCGCCGGAGCCTGGCCAGGAGCGCTTGTCCTTCGAAACCATAAAGCAGGAGTTCAGGATTTGCGAAAGCGTCAAGCCGAAGGCGCCCAGCGGTCTCTTGGGGATCCGGAAGGCGCCCCTCCTCCAGCTTGATCGAAACAAGCGGCTCGTAAGGCCGTGCAATCAAACCCTGACGCCCAGTAAGGCGGGTGGAGGTTCGGCGCTGTCCAGGGCCCGGTGCCAAAGGCCGCCCATCCGGGCCGAAGCCACTGTCAAACAAGACTCTGCCCACAATCATCGCGGCATGCTGGCGGGTGTATCCTCTATCCTCGTGGTATCCGCTCTCCACAATGAAACTCCAGGTTTGAGATAGTAATGTCTGAATATATTCCTCACGTTCAGACTGAGCAGTTCGCCCGGACAATTTCTCTCCTTCATTTTCCCTTCTATAGGCATCCAGATACTTCATTATTCTATTAAAGCCCACAATACTCCTGGCCCACTTCGTGAGAACATCCTGGTCGACCAGAGAACTACTAATGCGGAGTTTGCGCCATGCTTGATCAAGATAGGGCACCATCGCAATTGTCTGGTCCCGTTCGCTCTGACGACTTTCTGCCATCGCGCCCACATAGGTTTGGAGCCGGTAGAAGTCCAACAGGCTCTGACGCAAATCCCAAGCCAGTGCCTTGATCACCGGATGATCTGATTTCCCGAGGTATTGAAGCACCTGCTCGGCAGTCTGCGAATTCGGCACTCCTTGGACGAGCGCCTGGTCGTAGGGATATTGCCCTTCAACAAAGTGCCGGGCCAGATGAATGGCCCCTGCCAGTTGGCTCCCTTCCTGGTTTGGATTTTGAAGCACCTGCTTCAGACTATCATCAATTCCTAAACCGTCATCATTCAGATGCAGACCAAGGCCGAGACTCTTAAAAGTCATTGGGTTGTCTGAGCTAGCCGCGCGCTTTACTGCCCTGGAAACCAAGGCATAGGCCGTATGCCTCAGGAGTCGCTGGTCATCCGCAGCCCTTGCCACAGACGCACTCACCCCTGCGCTTGGCTGCATACTCAAAGCCGCAATGCGGTTCTCCAAAGATTGGCCTCCCGAATAGACAGAGCCCTCCACCCCGGGTGCCCCGGCAACATCAAAAAGAATCCACTCGGCAAGTTTCAGATAGTCATTTTCCGATAGCCGGGGGCCATCATATTGGCCACTGCGGATTTCTCCCGCCAAAACCAGCAATTCAAAAGAAGCCGTCTTTTGGGCGCTTAGCAATAAACTCCCGTCCGCATGCATGTTTCTCAGGCGGTCAAAATAGGCATTGGGCTGTTGAGATGTCGGCTCAACGAGCATCCGTTGCATCAAGTCTTCCCATGCCCTTGCGTACTGTCTGACCGGATCCGGGGCATCAAATCTTACAGTGGGAGCAGAGTAGCGCGGTCTCCCGATGGAAGGCGGACTCATACTCCCGAAGGTATTTTCCATGTCGCCCCATTTGGCCAGCTCGTATCCAGTAATGGGTTCAGAGAGAAGCGCCGCAAGCTTTTCCATCGACTGCTCATTATCAGGCATGACAACAGCCAAGACCGGAGCTGTATCCAAAAGGGTACGCGCATGGAACGTCTGGAACCCAATCGACCGGAGGATATCATGTAGTGGAATCCCAAGCTTAAATTCTCGGACAGCTTCAGGCTGGCCGTCCTCGCCCTCAAAGCCCGTCATGACCCGGACTTTTAGATTACTCGCATCTCTCTCCAGGACCACAAAGTGGCCTTCCTCCCGGCCAATATCTCGTATCCTCGTAACGGGAACCCACAGAATGACCTTCTGGCCCGGCGCCACAAGTCCTGAACTTCCTCTGACGTCGTTCTTGATCTGGCCCCAAGTGGTGCTCACAGGCATTACAGGAATATCCACAATAGCCAAGCCAGTCACAAGATCGGCCACAGTGTAACTGCGAATCCCTGCTTGCGGAACCAAGTCACCTCTTTCCAACGGAAATCTTCCGTACTCCCTGGATACTGCCGACAACAACAGTAAGACCTCCATAGCCGCGGGATTCCTTAAGAAATTCTCCTTAGCAGATTCCTGTAGCGGTGTTTTGTTAAGAATGCTCACACCTGCAGCAGCCAAGCTCGCGCAACAAGCGCGGTAAGAATCACCCGCCAGGCCATGGTTCCGCAACTCCCGAATCAAAACCTCTTCAATCTGTTCTTCCGTGGCATTCTGGAATCTTAACCAAAAATCTTGAGCAAGCTGAGGCCGCATGCGTATCATTTGCGCGCCGGCCATTTCCAGTTCATCAGCCAACACACGCAACGCGCTGTGCAGACCCGCCTCATTGCTTCTTGAAAGCCTGGAGTCTCCATTACGAGGTGCCTGCAAATACCTCCTTGCTAAGACCAAAAACTCTGTATTCGTCCAAGGCCCGGTGTGGTCCGCATTGTCAACCTGTACTATCTCACCCAGCTCCCCACCTAGCGGAGAATCAGCGGATATAACCGCCCGCCTTGGGTCCTTGGCCAGTGCCCGGGCCCAACGCTGCTCCATGTCTGCCTCAAGTCGAGTTATCAGGCTGAACCTGGCCTCCCGTATTGCCTCTTGGAACTGGAAACGGTATTGCCCGGAAAGCCCCTCCCAACTTGGCCAATCCTTCGATATTTCCCTTCCGGCATCCCACCAAACCTTAAGCCTTTGCAAAAACCTCTCCATCTCATGTTCCAGAGTCTCCAATGCCTCGAAATCCGCAGCCTTGACTGCTTCAGCAATTTGCTCCTTAAGACTTCCGTGCAGGAGATTCCGACCAAGCATTTGGGTTCGCACACCATAGGCCGTGTTGATCTGACCCAGCCAATCCCGGTGCCTCAGAGACAGCTCAATTTCCCTGTCCAACTGACCGATACTGGGCTCAAGTTCTGTCTTTAATTTCGGAGGCAGTTGAGCATATCTGGCCCGGACCCGGACAACTTCAGGCCTTTCGTCCAAATAGAATGGTTGGCGTTTCTGCCAACTCCCTTCAATCTCATCAAGGGCTTTCCCCAATAACTGCCCAAATAGATGGATAATTTGAGCAATACTCGTCTCCTGCTTTGCCGCCTCATCTGCATCAAGTGCCTCCTGCCAGCGCGCGATCCAAAATTCCAAATCGTCTTTATGCAAGCGTTCAGTTAATGAACGCAACGCAGCCGGAGTCGCCGCCACAATCTCAATATTTGTCGCCTCCGCCACATCAACCATCAGCTGCACACGTCTATTTTCGATCCTTTGCGCATAGCTGGAACTCGGAAGGTTGCGGCGCGATCCTCTTTGTATTGCCCGGCTTACCAAGGCCCGTAACTCCTCCACAGCGTCGCCACTGTCAGGGGCATCGACAATTCTGCCATACACCTTCATGACCCGGGGCAAGTGAGAAACCCACGCCTCATCCTTCTTCTGGAGAGCCACCAGCAGATACACGGCTTCACAAAACCCAATATCAAGCACTCCAAGCACACCAAAGAGATTCGGGCTGCTTTTGGCGCCAATAGGTATCCGGTGCGCACGGTAGAAGAAGTTTTCATTGATTTCCAAGAAGTCGGTGCCCGGCACCTCCGCCGGCCTGGCGACTGTGCCCACCGCAGCCGTGGCCGTATCCACACCCCTGCTTGCCGCATCTGCTGCGGCCGCATCGGACCAGTAGTCCCCGCTCGGCGCTTGCGCAAAGGCCCGGGAGAGAGCGTCGAAGGTTTGGGCCTCGCTCTCATCCCGCAAGAGCGAATAGAGACCCACAACCGCGCTCGCATCCAAGGGAGCGGCTTCGGTATCCCGCGCGTAGGCCGGGATGCGCTGGCTATCCTGCAAAAAGTCCCTGGCGAGTTGCATCCTTTCGGCTTCATCCAGCTGAATGGACTCCGGGTCTTCCATCAGAGCCGCGTCCATCATCTTGACCAGGCGCCCCATCAGCGCTCCGCCCCTAGTATCCCGTACATCCGTGTAGCTTTCCCCCTTAAGCGTCTCCAAACGGCCCGCAACCAGGTGCAATCTCCGGCGGTGATAAAAACGGTCCTTCTGAACCAAGCTGCTGGGATCCATACCCACATTCTCTACAAACAGGGAGCTCAAGAGACCTTCCAAGAACAGACCCGTCATGCGGTCGCTCACCTGCTCCAATTCGGCCACGTCATAGCCGAGATCCGCGAAGCGGACATCCGGCTCGATCTCCTCATCCGAGAATCGCAGCCAGGAGAGGAAGCGGTCCACCACAGCCTCGGCAATAAAGCCTGCCACCAGGACCTGCAAATAGCGCAAACTCACTTGATCGCCTCTTGTTTGATATTCCAAGGCCAGCTCCAGCACCCGGGAGTCGATGCGGACCGGGCTGTTCTTGTGAACGTCGGTTTCTTCCCAAACACCGGTGGGAAGAAAGGCAAACTCGATCGCAGGGATCCCAGCCTGCTCCATCAAGGCCCGTGTTGCGGCCGGCAAGGATGTTTGCAACTTTTGGAAAAATTGCTCTTGGCTCGATCCTTTCCCGGAAAGAGCCTGGGTCACTTCTTCAAGCTGCAGCGCTTCCCGTGCCCTCCGGGCTACCTCAGGATCATTAACATCCGGCAGGCCGAGCAGCGCGTCTATATTGAGATCCCGATCTATGCGCTCAGCTCCAGTCTGCAAAGCAGTGGTCATGCCGGGAGGAACGTCCGGAGCGATTGCCATAGGGATGGTCTGCCCATCCACCTGCATCAGGCGCGCGGCAATGTCAAAGGCAATATGCCTGCAAGAATCCATTTGCGGATCGCGCCGGGCCCACTCCAAGAGAGTCGCCCCAATGGCCCACCACTCTTCGCGCTCCTCCGGAGTCAGCGCGGTGAATCGTCCGTCTCCGAGATTTCCCGCCTTCTCATAGCGCTCAAGCATTACTCGGGCAAATTCCAGACCACCAACAGCATGGGCATCTTCATCCTCCACGCCCATAGCACGGCGCAACGCGGCGCCCGCAGTTGATTCTTCTAAATCAACACTCAATCCATTGAAGATTCTCGTTACAACCGGATCCTTGTCCCGGATCTTATTGAGGAATTCTGCAACACGGGTGTCGGCCCGCTCCCTGAGAAGCCTGAAGGATTCCCTTTGCTCCGGATCTTGTGTTGGCTCCTCAGCATAGGACAAGAGCGCAACAGACACATAGTAAACCTGGTCTGCAAGCGCAGACCACTTGTTGATATCCTTTCCGGAAAGTGCGGTCAAAACCGGGACCAGTTCAAACCGCAGCGCCTCCGACATGCGCCGGACACGCGCGCGGCGGCTCTGGAGTTCTTTTACGGAGATCCCGTCCGGGTTTAGGTAACGCGGAATCTCCGGCAGTTGGTTTTCCAGAAACTCCAGAAATTTCATTACGTTGAAAAATCCCGGTTCGGTGACAATCTGTTTCTCGTAACTGTCAGGGTGTTGCTGGCTTTGCGGAAGATTCAGTGTCCTAATGAAGAGACTAGAATTCTCCAGAAACTCCTTCACCTTAGTTGTAAAGCCATCTTCAGATTGGTTAATTGCGGCACGGACATCCGCGACTGTTGCGAGGGCCTCTTCTGCTGAAATATGAGCAAACAGCGTTGCTGCGGGAATCACAAGCTTCTGAGTCTGTCCCATACTCCCCCAGATCGCGGCGGCGGCTTCCGGCCCCAACAAAGCAATCCGTTCGGAATCCCGCGCCAAAGAGGGGGCGGGAACCGCGTCGAATACCATGGCGTAGATCTGCCCGTTCTCATTCACGGCGCTGAGATACAGCTCTTCCGCGCGTTCCGGAGACATCCAGTTCCAGCGGCCCGCGTTGCGCCTGCTGTCGCGTACGGCCACGCGGCCGTCCCCGCCTTTCTTGACGGCCACATAGTGGCCCCTGCCGTTTTCCCCGGGCACGCGAAGAAGTACGGGAACATCCCCCACAAGAAGAGCCGAAGCGACGGATCGCAGCGCCTGCCGCAGCACTTCCGGATGAATCTGCAGTGTTGTGGATTCCATGCCGAAAAGCTGCATGGCAGCGGCCACATCCGCCAGCGTGTACTGCCGGGACGCGCCGTCAGAGATATAATTTTGAAGGGGTTCTCCGGATCTGCCGATGCGTTCAGACACCGACA
The DNA here is from genome assembly GCA_016929445.1 of Candidatus Omnitrophota bacterium. Taxonomy (NCBI): domain Bacteria; kingdom Pseudomonadati; phylum Candidatus Omnitrophota; species Candidatus Omnitrophota bacterium. Next base: position 1,567 of record JAFGIU010000046.1, on the reverse strand, counting down.
AAGCCATGAGCGCGTCCAAAACGCTGGCAGTTGCGCCGGCCTGGAGACCATCAGCTTGAGTCCCTGTTCTCCAAACAGGCCCCACAGCCGCAACCGGGCCGCAAGCCTGCCCGTCGGGCTCAAAGCCGATCCTCCGGGCCGCCTCAAAAACTCTCTCCGCCATTTGATCCGCAGGCAGGTCAAAGACGTCTGCCCCGAGAATTTGCGCCCAATTCATGCCCGCGATACGCACCTGTCCCGATTCGGAAACCTTAACCCGGTGCGCGAGATTCGGGCCCAAGACCAGGCTCTGTCCTGCCCGGTAGAGCGTGGCCCTATCTCCGGGGAACTGGCGGGTTAAGGCGATTTGGATAGCCCCTTGGATAACTGCAAAGCCGTCTCCCCTGCCCGGCTGCGGATTCGGCACTTCGGCGCGGTCATCGTACTCCTGGATCTGAATCGGAGTGGAATCTGCGGCAGTCCCGAAGTAGAGCTGGGTCAAATAAACCGGCTGTTCGCCGTACTCAGGGGACTCCACAGACACCAAAAAGATGTTGCCCTGATCAATCAGCGTGAGGGATGGGTTATTTTCCGTCAGACGCCGGGCCAGCTCAGGGAGCTGCTCAGGATTGGCGGCTTTCTGCTGCGCGATAAGCGCCGCGGCCAGGAATCCCATCAAACGCGCCTCGGCTTGCGTGGCTGCTGCGGAGGTCCGCTCAATATTTGCGGAAAGCGCCGCAAGAATACCTTCCACGGATCGAGCCGCTGCCTCTGCCTTCCGGCCCGAGGCCAAGTCCCGATATTCTGCACTCAAGTATGTTGTCAATGCCTCGCCGCTTGGTGAGTTCAACACCTCAACCACCGTGTCCGCCTGCGCGGCAAAGGCACGGGCCAAATCCGGACTCAGGGCCGAAAGCAAACGGTACGCATCCTCTTCCGTCAGGTTGTCCAAGGCTTTCTTGACCAAATCATTGAGCGAGGCGCGCTTGCCCTGGAGCATTTGCTCATAATGCGCTTCGTTGTGTTCGGACAAAACCTGGGGCGCGGCCACGCAGTAGGAAATGCCCTGCGCTTGGAGCTCCCGCATCATGCCGGCCGTGTGAAAACCGCCTGTGATCAACACCGCGCGGTCCAGACCCAGCTCGTCCATTTTGGCGAGTGTGCGCTGCGCCATGGCTTGGTCGCGCTCTTCGGCGATCCGGTAGAACTCCTCGGCCAAGGCAATCCAACCGAGTTCCTTTTCCGGCCTGCTGTAAGCAAAGGTGACCGGCAAATCCGCCTCTTGGCCCAAAGCGCGTATCCCGGCCCGCAGTTGCTCAGGCAGGATCTCGCTGCCTTGCGCCAGATACTCCTGCCAGGCCTTGGGGGAAAATTTGAGATTAAAGAAGTTCTTGATACGGCCGAAGTTCAAAATGATCAACGCGAGTTGGCGCTGCTGGGGCGTTTCAATCAAAGCCTCCTGCACCCGGCTGCACAATTGATTGAGTTCATCACTGAGAACGCTCGTATCAATACCCTGGGCGGCCCGGAGGTATTCCATATGAACTTCCAGCTGCGGCACTTCGATCTCTGCCAAGGCAGCCGATCC
>JAFGIU010000045.1 GCA_016929445.1 Candidatus Omnitrophota bacterium | reverse complement strand
GTCCTGTGAATGCGCTGCAGAAATGGGATGAGCTGGGCCGGCTGGGCCGCGTGGTGGGTATTGGCGGTAATGATGCGCACGGCAAGGTGGGTTGGGCAGGGCTCAAGCTGGATCCCTATACCATGACTTTGAGCCTGGTCCAGAACCATGTGCTGGCTGAGAACCTCACCGAGGCCGCGATCCTGGAAGGCATTCGCGCGGGACGCACCTATGTGGTGTTTGGGCGGCGCGGGGTGCCCAAAGGATTTGCGTTTTGGGTGCAGGACCAGCAGGGGACTCAAACGTGGATCATGGGTGAGGAGCTGGAGTTCCAGGAGGGGCTCTTTATTGAAGTGCGGTTGCCCCGGGGCGGGGTGGGGGAGCTGATCAAGGACGGAGAACTTCTGGAGACCCTCACCGGGATCAGCGAATCCTACTTGGTGACAGAGCCGGGAATCTATCGTGTGGAAGTGACCCGGGACGGCAAGCCTTGGGTTTACTCGAATCCAGTCTATATACGTTGAACTTTGGGGACGGTTCTCGTATAACTCATTGCAGCACTAAGGGTAATTAAGAACCGTCCCTGGGAAAAAGGAGTCGATAGATGCCCTATGTGAATGTGAAGGTGGCCGGGCAACTCACGCGCGAGCAGCGCGAGCAGATTGCCAAGGAGATTGGTGAAACGCTGGAAAAGGTTGCGGGCAAGCCCTCGTCCCACACCTATGTGGTGATCGACGAGGTCCCCCGCGACCAATGGGCTGTGGGGGGCGAGTTGTTAGGGTGATGCCAGACGTCATCGCGAACGGAGTGACGCGATCTATGTTGACCCTCGAAACTCTCTCCGGAAAGATCGATAGCCAAACTATGTTCGGCAATGATGCCCCGCTGGTGGTGGACATGGGGTGCGGCCGCGGCAAGTTCCTGGCGGACCAGGCAGCCCTCGAACCGCACAAGAATTTTGTGGGCATTGAGAAGAGCCGCAAGTTTTCCCGCATTGCCGCGGAGCGCGTGGCGCGGCGCGGCCTGGAGAATTGCCGCGTTGTCTGCGCCTATGTGGAACCGCTCTTGGAGAAGCACCTGCGCGGCCCGGTGGTTTCGGAGTATCATGTTCTTTTCCCGGATCCGTGGCCCAAGCGCCGCCACCACCGGCGCCGCACATTGCAAACCGGAACCGTGCGTGCCATGGCGGCCACGCTTCAGCCGGGCGGGCTCTTCCGTTTTGTGACGGATGTGCCGGAGCTTTTCGATTTTGCCCGTGCGCAAATCGGAGCGGTAAGTGAACTTGAGCCGCTGCCTCTTGAGGGTCAGGATGAAGCGCTCTTTGCGTATTCCTCCTACCATCAGCGCTTTGTCGAGGAAGAACGGCCGATCTATAGCTATGTTTGGAAACGAAAAGAGGACTAGCCGTGTCGACCCAAGCCAGTAAACAATTGGAGACCTTTCCCAATCCCAAAACGGAGCGCGACTACTGGATCAGTTTTGATTGTCCTGAGTTCACCTGCGTGTGCCCGCGCACGGGGCAACCGGACTTTGCTACGATCCGCATTCGCTATGTGCCCAACGAGCGGTGCCTTGAGCTCAAGAGCCTGAAGTTGTATTTGTGGTCTTATCGAAATGAGGGCGCCTTTCACGAGGCTGTCACCAATCAGATCCTGGATGATTTGGCGGCCGCGTGCGCGCCCCGCCAGATAGAGATAGAAGGAGATTTCTACGTGCGCGGCGGAATCCATACCGTGGTCAAGGCACAATATCCTTAAACTCATGGCAAACTCAAAAGCTCCAGCCCATCCCGGCTACCATACCCTGACATTGGTTGCGGGCATTGCCGCCTGCTTGGCAGTGCTCAAGCTCGGCTTTGGATTCTTTACGAATTCCATGGCAATTCTGGCGTCGGGCATTGATTCGTTGATTGATGTGTTCGTGTCCTTGGCCAATCGCTTTTTGCTGAAGCGCGCGGAGGCCCCGCCTGACGCGGATCACCGCTACGGCCACGGAAAGATCCAGAGCCTGGCCGGTCTGTTTCAAGGGGTGTTTTTCGGGCTGACCGGAGTGTGGGTGGCCGGGGAATCCATGCGCCGCATGATCACCGGCGAACACCGGCTGCATAATTTGAATGCAGGCGTGTGGGTCATGGTTTTGTCAATGGCAGTGACGGGGTGGCTGATCTTCCGTTTGCGTCGGGCTTTCAACAAGAAAGAAAGCCTGATCGTGGAGACCGAACACCTCCATTATTCCACGGATCTCTTCAGCAATGCGGGTGTGCTGCTCACGCTCTTTGCGGTGGAAGTCACGCGCGAACCTTACTGGGATTTGGTGTTTTCGGTGATCATTGGCGCCTATATCTTGCACCAAGGTTCGGCCATTGTGCGCAAGGCCGTGGACGAACTGGTGGACCGGGCTCTGCCGGAATCAAGCTACCAGGAGATGAAGGATCTAATCCTCAATTTTCACCCCGGGATCGTGGACTTTCATGATTTCCGCTCGCGGCAAGTCGGGGGCAGGATTTTTGTGGAATTCCATCTGGAAATTGCCGGAGAGACCGACTTCCGGCGAGCGCACGATTTGACCGAAGACCTTACGGATGCAATTAAGAAGAAATTTGCGGGGGCCGAGGTAACCATCCACGCCGATCCTGCCGGCGCGCGCTAGCGATTGTCATTCCAACAGCGCGCTGTCATCCCCGCCCCGCTCATCCTGAGGAGCTGCGAAGCAGCGTCTCGAAGGAAGACGGGGATCTGCGGGCAAAGCGGGAACTCCTCGCCGTGACGTGTGCAGACAAGCACACGTCAGTTTGTGAGCGCAAATTCCCGTTCTAAAGAGGCCATGCCCGCGCGGTAATAGCGCTCGTGCTGTTGGGTAGAGAAGACAATACGCTCTGCTGCCGAGAAACGGCGCGAGCTTAGGGAAACCCTGAAGCTGTCGAAAAGCAGGTTGGCTGACGAGTTTTCCAAGCGCCGCACGTAATCCAGGGCCTGGGGCAAGTCGTGCGCTTGATGGGCTTGGGCATGAATGGAACGTACCAGCTTACCGGCCTCTTCCAAATGGTGGTGCTCCACGCGCCACAAATCGCCTCGCAAGCGTCCGCGAAGCATTTCCAATTTTGCCAGGCGGATGAGTTCCGCATGACCGCGCTCATGACGCGCCAGTGTGGAAAAGAACTTGGATGCGCGCTTGTTTTCGTTGGCGAATTTGCCGGCGAGTATCCGGTAGATATGCGAGATGCGCAGTTCCAGACGCGTCATCTGATCAAAGACAAAGGTCTTGTCCGGTGTCGGGTCCACAGGCTGGGCCCACTCGCGCACGATAACCTCGAAGAAGGTGTCATTGGATCCGGCCGCGAGCGCGCGTAAAAATACACGCAGGCCAAAACCTTGAATGACCAGGTGGGGATGGCTGATGACATGACGTTTGGTGATGACACCTTTCACTTTGACCGACCTTTCTATATGGGAAATTCCAAAAATTATACAGAGATCAGGGGTAATGCGCAAGGGGTTTCCTGTAAAATCTGTACAAAGCCTTCCCATTTAAAAAGTCTTAGTTCCTAAGCCATTGGCAGCGTTGACGTCCCAGCATAGGCACGACTATACTGAATGCTTGATTCGGGGATCCTGCAAGGACATTTTGTCAAATATTACGGGGACAATACCTATTGTGTCCCCGGATAAGAGAGGACATCCAATGACCGAGCCATCGAATATCAAATTTTGGCAGCGTCCGGCCTTTGCCATTCCCGTAGCCGCGGGTTTGATTCTCTTAGTGACCTGGGCGACCTGGGGGATCTCCCCCCGTTCCCGTACGGAGAGCGGCTCTCCTGAGACGGCGATCACCCAGATTGTGGGGCAGCAAGGCCAGCCTGAAATCGAAATTTACACCAGCACAAGTGTCCGCCAGGTAGAGACATCCGCCCCGCGGGAGCAGGACAACGCCGCGGCCGGGAGCCAGGCGGTGAGTTCAAGCCCGAAGACTCCTCCGCAACAGGCAGCCCAAGATCCGTCCCGGACCCCTGTGCCGGCTCCGGCCGTGACACAGAAATCCCCCGAGGCCTTTCCCTTCAAGAAGATGGCTGTCGCGCCTCAGCCTCCCAAGGCCGGGGAAAATGTCTACGCCATTCAGGTGGCATCCTTCCGCAGCCTGGAAACTGCCAGCGAATTGGTGGCTGCGCTCAAAGGCGAGGGGATGACGGCGAGTATTAGTCCGGCCAGCAACGAGACCGGGACCACTTGGCATCGCGTGCAAGTGGGGGAGTTTTCGACCATGGATGAGGCTGTGGCCGAAGTGGCGCGGCTGCGCAAGCGTTTTGCCGACAGCTTTGTGGTGAATGCGGAATAAGACAATTTCGTTATTGCGAGCAAAGCCTCCATCGTCATTGCGGGCGGCGCGAAGCAATCCGACGCCACAGCGTCATGGCGAGCCGAGCCTGGTGAGGCGTGGCCATCTTTGTTCCATCCTCGCCCTCCTTCTGCTAAGCTATCCCGCTTATGCCTCTGAACCTGCAGCGGAAATGAGCGAAGGAGAACCCGTGGCCGCCCAAGAAGCCCCGCGCAATCATCTGGCCCAGGAAAGCAGTCCCTATTTGCTCCAGCATGCCGACAATCCGGTGCATTGGTACCCGTGGAGCGCTGTTGCCCTTACGGCCGCGCGCGAACAGAACAAACCCATCCTCCTGAGTATCGGTTATTCCGCCTGCCATTGGTGCCACGTGATGGAGCACGAGTCCTTTGAGAATCCGGATATCGCGGCGCTCATGAACGAGAAGTTCATCAATATCAAAGTGGATCGAGAGGAGCGGCCCGACCTGGACACCATTTACATGCAAGCGGTGACCGGTATGACCGGCCGCGGCGGCTGGCCCATGACGGTGTTTTTGACGCCCGATCTGCGGCCTTTTTTTGCGGGCACCTATTTCCCGCCTGAAGATCGCCCAGGCATGCCGGGTTTCCCGCGCATTTTGAAGAGTGTGGCCCTCCAGTACCAGAACAACCATGCAGAGGTCGATGCTTTGGCCGCGAAGCTCTTTGATTTTTTGGAGCAATGGGCGCAGCTGAGCTCCGAGAGGCAAACCGTGGATGCTGCGTGGGTGGACGGGGCAGTGGCTACTTTGGGCCAGGCCTTTGACCTGGAGAACGGCGGTTTCGGGGGTGCGCCAAAGTTTCCGCAGAGCACGGCGCTGGAGTTGGTGCTGCGCTATTGGAAGAATTCGGGGCAGCCCGGGGCTTTGGAGGTAGTGGATAAGACCTTGAGCCACATGGCGGCGGGCGGCATGCATGACCTGCTCGGCGGCGGCTTTCATCGTTACAGCGTGGATGCGCAATGGCTCATTCCTCACTTTGAGAAAATGCTTTACGACAACGCCTTGTTGGCGCGGGTCTATTTGCAGGGCTTTCAGGCCACTGGGAAGGAGCCTTACGCGGATGTGGCGCGCGGGACTCTGGACTATGTGCTGCGTGAGATGAGCGATCCGGCCGGGGGGTTCTATTCTTCTCAAGATGCGGACAGCGAAGGCGAAGAGGGCAAGTATTATGTTTGGGACCCGGCGGAGATTACGGCTGTCTTGGGCGGGGAAGAGGGCCCGCGCTTCTGTGAGTTTTACGGGGTGACAGAGGCCGGGAATTTTGAAGACGGCAAGAGTGTGTTGCATGTGGCAGGCCAGGGGGATGCTTCCGGATTTGCCGCGGCCCGGCAGAAGCTTTTGGCAGCGCGGGCGCATCGCGCGGCGCCTGCTAAAGACGATAAAGCGGTCGCGGCGTGGAACGGCATGCTGATCGGGGCGCTGGCGCAGGGCTATCAGGTGTTGGGCGAGGCGCGCTATTTGCAGGCTGCGCAAAAGGCGGCGCATTTTGTTTTAACGGACATGCGGCAGAACGGAAGGCTTTTGCGGACCTGGCGCAAGGGCGAGGCCAAGATTCCCGCCTATCTGGAAGACTACGCGTATTTGTCCGAGGCGCTCATCGACCTCTACGAGAGCGATTTTGATCCGAACTGGTTGGCCGAGGCTCAAGACCTAACCGAGGCGATGATCGCTCTGTTCTGGGATGAGGCGGGCCGGTGTTTCTACATCACTGGAAGCGATCAAGAAAAGCTGGTGGTGCGGCCCAAGGATCCTTTTGACGGGGCAACGCCTTCGGGAAGTTCCGTGGCTGCGCATGTGCTGTTGCGCTTGGCCGGGCACAGCGGCAATGCCGGATTTGAGGAAACCGCAGGGGCGCTCATGGAAGGCGTGGGCCGCTTGCTCGAGACCAACGGCACCTCGCTGACCTATATGTTGTGTGCCGTGGATCGCCATACCCAGAAACCGTTGGAGCTGGCCGTGGTCGGGGAGGGCGCCGAGCCCATCCTCCAGGCCATCCGCAGTACTTACCTGCCCAACAAGCTTGTGGCTGCGGCCGCTGCCGTAGACCCTGAAGAAACGCACCCCCTTCTGGCGGGCAAGAGGCCCGTGGACGGAGCGCCGTCCCTATATATATGCCGCAATTACACTTGTGATGCCCCCCTGACCGATCTCACCGAAATCCGCACCCGCCTCACCCAATAACTGACCGCGGTGCCAGGCACCGGTGCCTGGCACCAGTGCCTGGCACCGTGGAACGGGCGTGAAACAATGCTTATTAAAACTTATAGTAATACTTGAATAAGTGAGGATTCTGTGGTACACTCCACATAATCTAACCTTATGGGGGGAAAAAAGATCCATTCCCCTCACAATCACCAAAGTTATGCGACCGAAAAGCACTTTTGCTGTCCCTCCAAGACGTCCTTTTGCACCCATCGTGCGCGTCATTGCGCTTGTTCTGGTTCAGGTTTTTCTTTGTACCAGCCTCAATCCTGTCCTTGCTGCGCCTGAGGAGCGCGTCGCCCCGAGGAGCAACGCGACGTTCCCTGTCATTGCGACCCTGAGCCTGTCGAAGGGGAAGCAATCTTTGCGGAGCATCGATGGCCACTGCCCTCAAGGGCCTCGCCATGACGAGGCTGACTCACATCTCGCCATTGTCTCCACCTTTGACCAAGGCATCCAAGACATCCTCAAGACCTGGCTTTTCGAACACGCCGGTATGGCGCGCATCCAAGGCTACGCTCAGCGTGAAGAACTTCGGGAGATCTTGGAGGCTTTTGGAGAACAGGGCCGGACTTCGGATTTGATAGGACTGTTCATGCTCGTGGCTTCTCTTGAAGACAGTGCGGGGCTAGATGAGAGAGGTCTTCGTGCCTTGATCTCTTGGGGAAAGGACGCACATCTTGGGGAGAGGCTGATTGAGTTGGACTCTGTCCTGGATATCGATGATAGGTTTATCGGTGTTCTAAGCCCGGAAGCATATTTGAGATTCAGTACTTGGAGAGAAGGGACTTCAAGTTCTTACCGAGCGACATTGGGGAAAGCAAACGCAGAGCGTGAAAGTTCGGTGGAAGCTTTGGCAGCTAAATTTAGAGGATTAGCTCTTGATGGTGAGCAACGAACCGCAGCGCAGATCGCACTTTGTGAAGCAGTGATTGACCCAGAGCTTCCGCCGGGTCTGAGAATCCGAGCTGCCCGCGCAGTTGGCCCAAGTCTTGCCGTGGCTCGAATTGTTGAGGCTCCCAAGAGTGAACTTGCGCGGATGATACAAGCTGCAGAGGCCCCAGCCTTGTCTTTCCTGAGCCAGACTGTTCATGACCCCAGCGCAGGGCAGCTCCGGAGGGAGGCAGCAGAAGCCATGCACTATTTTGGCCCAGGGGCGCATGAAGAGTATATGAAGATATTCGGCACTGGGGATCGCATGTTGCAGCTTGTTGCCCAAGGTTATCTAGCAGATCTTGTTCTAAGAGATTCTCCCTTGGCTGCTCGATCCATGGTCCAGCTTCACCAAGAGAGGCGAATTCCTGAGGGTTTGGATCGTGCTATTGCAGCGATTTCTTTTGTTGGACCTGAGGGCCTTGAGCTTGCGAGTGAGCTGATCAATCTCATGGGAGGGGACATCAGACAAACGGAAAGTGCGTGGGCCATCATTGGGAGCGTAATTGCGCGATCGGATTTCATTGGGTCTGATGTTGTCATCAATGCTGTGGTCGATCGTTTGGACGAAGTGGCGCGGGAGAGTGAGGATTCGAAAATGTGGGAGCTGTGTTCCACAGCGTTCCAATTCTGCTTCGACTATGGCAACCCCGACGAAACGAAGGTCTTGGATGTGGGCTTGGAGCTTTCTGCTTCGCACCCATTGCGTGGGGCCCGTATTCACTTTACTGAGACCGTGCCCTACTGGCCCGAGGAGGATGTATATGTGGCGCGGGTCATTGGAGAGTTTCAGTCGCGCCTGGCGGCTCCGGCTGAGGGAACGAGTCGGGAAGAACTTATGGCTCTCAGTCGCGGTCTTGAGGTGCTGAAGGTTCCCTTAGGCTCACGGATGAATACTGTTACCCAAAGCATAATTGAGGATGCGGAGATAGCGCCTGCATACCGAATATTTGGAAATGCCTTAGATCCTGAGACGCTGCAAATGAGTATCGCAGTCCGGTTCCTAAGTCTGAGACATCGTTTAGTGACTGTTGATTTGCAGGAAACTGCCGCATTGGAAGACATGTTGCATGCCTTGGCCGATGTGGGCAGTTGGGAAGTTGCCATAAAAATGGTTCAGATGTTGAAGAGTGGAGTCTCTCAAGAGGATTATTTGAGATTACACATGAGCCTTTTTCAGTTGGCTGCAAGAAATGGAGATAGTACGCGAGCTCTTGCTCTTGCCCGTGCCTTAAATGATTCTCTCCAAGATATCTCCATTTCGCATTGGTTCGAAAATCCCTACAAGGCAAGACGATTTTTAAGACAGAAACTGGATCTTTTGTTTGAAGTGCAATCCTTAGGAGAGTCCGACGATGTAACTTTGCTCAGCTCTAGAATCAGAGGGCAAGTGTGGCGGATCCTGGAACAATGGGGAAATCCTTTGGAATGGATCGCAAATGAGGGGGAGAAGGGCAGCTTTTGGACAGACCCTGTTGCCCTCAGGACCATTGCAGTCGCTCTTTCCGCAGTGGAGGATATGCCCTCGCCCTTTGAGGATCTTTCGCTGCTGGAGGTCAAAGAGGAACTCTTTGGACATTTGGCTGAGGTGGATGGGGTCGCGAATGGCATGGGGCTACAACTGAGGGAGAGGCAGGGGGCCGTTCAGGTACTCCGATTGGCAGCTCTTGCGTGCGATGCACAGAAGGCTGGTGTTTCGTCCATTGATGTCAATGAGTATGCAGCGCACTCCAAAAAGTTATTGCTCGAGGATGTTGGCCTTTACCAGATGCTGCCCGCCGGCGAAATTCTTGTCCAGAGCTGCACTTACTTCCTAGAAGCGGGAGTTTCGCCGGAGTGGATTGCGGAATTTGTGGGCGAAGTCTTGGAGGCTTCGGGCCTTTATGAGGATGCCAGTAATTTCCAGGACTACATCTTGAGTCTGATTCCTTTGGTTGGCTGGGTTATCGAAAAGGGCTTCTTGAGGAAGGAGCCAGAGTCGGCACTCAGCCAATTGGTGCCTCTGATTCCTCGGTTAGTCAGCTCCCTGGAATCGGCAATTCCAGTTGATGAGGAAACGGGCCTTTTCAAGAGATACATGGATGATGTTTCCCAAATGGCTATCGCGTTGGTTCGAGCAGGTTGGGTTGAGGAAGGTCGGAAGCTGGCTGGGATTTTGGAGATGCCCCACGCGCTCAGGGTGCATACGGCTCTAGCCCTGGAAGAAGGAGGACTTGACTACTTCCGTGCTGTTGCGGCGGTAGTAGAGGATCCAAAGGAGGGTTATGTTTTGCCGGAGAATGCAGCCGCACATCTGGCCTTTGAACTGGCTTTCTTGAGGAGATCATCTGAGATTAATACAGATCGACTGCAGGATAGTCTTGAACGGTTAAGCGTGGCAGAGATAGATAGCTTTTTCGATCACAATCCTTCCTTCCCTGAGCAATTTGTCAAGGTCCTTGCGCCCGAGCTGGCCTCTCATCCGGAGCACAGAGAGAGTTGGACTGAATTAGCTCGTTTAGCTGGTGTCTTTGGGGAAGATATTTCTGCGTTTCAAAAGTATATGAATCTTGGCGTTATCCAAATGATTCAAGAACTCCCGCCTGTATTCGGAGTGCGTATCGTCTCCATGTCAGTAGCATTGGTTGAATTGGGAATGTCTCCGCAGTACCTCGTGGCCTACCTTAAGGACAGGATTTCGGACATAAGAATGAGGGACTCTGCTGGGCGCGCATCTTTGAATAAGCAAGATACGGAGTCAAATCTTGAGTTGAGACAGCTGTGGGAATCTACGGAAGATATCGAGACCTTTGCCTGGAGTGTGCTGAGCAGATTCGAAGACGACTCGTTATCGAGCCAGGGGAGGCGCGTGCCTTACCTGCAAGACATGGCTCGGTTCACAGGTCAGCTGGCTTCACTAGGTCCGAGACATTTCCCGGAGTCTGCTTCGGAGTTCTTGAGGAGAGCTGTTGCAGCGCAGCGACTCCTTACACTGCAACTCCGGGATAGTGGCAATGCAGCGAGCACTTTCACCCGCTTTGCTGACAACCTCCTCGATGCCCAGGGGCCGGCTCAGCTCTTAGTTCCCCCGGAGCCCTTTCCGCAGGAGTCTCAGATTGATCGAGGGCCTACGCAACGGGAACTCTTTGTACCCACAACAGAGTTGTCTGATCTAATCAATCCAAGAGATTTTGAATTTATAGAAACTCAGGGTCGGAAAGCAATCTACCGACGTAAGGCTGATGACAGGTACTTTACTGTCAAAGTTCTAAAAGAAGGGGAAGCGCCCACGCTTCTTGCCGCAGAAAATGAGAGGCACCGTTGGTTCAATGAGCACAGAGATACCTTGGGGTTGGAGGCCAACTATCCTATCCCTATTCCAAGGGAAGGTGAATTTTGGGAAGGAGAGGAGTGGAGGCGCTGGATCTTTACGACTGAGCAACTGCCCTTTGGGGTAGCTGATCTAATTGTGGAGGAAGCGGCAAGAGAGGGTGAAGATTTAGTCCTGAGCAACTCCGAAGGCGAAGGCTATCAGGTTATCGTTCAGGAGTTAGTGGGGGATGTGATAACTGCAGGGGAAAACGCCTTACCGGGTGAACTGATCTATCTGGATGACCCGTCTATTGATGAAGAGATTTTCTGGGAGGCCTTGGAACGCAATGTGCACGATCTCTTTGTTCTGGCTAGCTACGGCATTATTCACCACGCTCTGGTGGAACTTTTCCATCAAAGTCAGTTTTCTAATCGGCCAGATGTGGGGCGATTTTTGCCTTGGGTTGATACTTTGCGTCCTATGAGAACCCGCGAGGGGATGGGCAATTTACATCGTTGGACCCGGGAAATGATGTGGGAAAACATGCGGGTGGCCTGCACCATGGATTGGGCGGATGCCATGGCTTTGAAAGAGCTTGTTGATCCGGACAATCGTGTGTCCAGACACCTCAACTCCGGGGGTATTTTGGATGGAAGAAATCAGGCCGAGAATCAGAGAGAGTATCCCGAAAACTTTTACTTAGCCCATTACTTGCAGATATATCAATTGATAGCGGCCCTTACCGTGGGCAGCCGCTACAGGCAACGAGGAGGTTTTGACTTTCCTGAGGAGTTGCAGTCCCTTCGCAACGGAGAACCGGGTGCACTGGCTCGGCGTTTTGAAAGTCTGACTCAGGTTGCTTACCAAGCCTTTACGGGGCGCTCCCTGGAGAATGTCGATCCAGCAATTTGGAGCCAAATTTTTCCTCTTCAACAAATGGTCACACAGATGGCTTGGATTTTGCCCGAAGGCGATGCCTATGCGCAAGATCTTCTCAATGAAACGGCCCTTTCCGAGATATGGGGCCTTGGGGAGGTTGTATACGAGAAGCTTCCTGCTAGCCTTGGGTCTAACAATATATATGTTCATTCCAGGGGGTGGATAACTCCTGAATCAGTGCGAGTAGGTGAAAGCAGCTGGGTAAGGAGACCCCCGACCGGAGAACGCTATGTGCTCATGGAAGGAGAAAAATTGCCGAGAGGTTGGTACGACGAGGAGTATGGTTTAGAAAGAGGCGGCGCCATAGTTCCTTTGAAAATGGGAGAAAGGCCCCCACAAGGTTGGTATGTGGAGAGCCAAGGCAGGCTTTGGCCGAATCTGGGAGCTGTGAACGGGGGCAATGCGCTCCAAGGAATGGCGCAGTGGCTGATTCAGGACGCGGTGCTGATGGTAGCTGAACGGGCGGGCGGGCCTTCTCTCTTTGGTGAAGTCTTGAGCCGTGGAGACGAAGTGTCAAGGAGGGCTGCGATCGGAAGAGCCGTTCCAGGCGCGGAAAGAGAGATGGTGGTGGAAGGCAAGGCCCGGGTGCGGGAGGCCTTTGAGACCTACGATCCAGACGCGGAAAGGGCTTCGAGTATGGAGCCGCAAGTGGCATACGGCGGCGCAGGGTATGTGATAGGTTTGGAGAATGATTCTGTACAGCGCCCGGAGCAATTGGTGCAGGCGGAGCATACAGTGCCGGCAGAAGTGCTCGCTCAGGTGCGGCAGCGGATCCGCGGTCTGGAATCCGGGCTGGATCCTCCGCTTCGCTACACAGGGAACCATTACAGCGGAATCCCCGGCATCAACCCCCAACCCGAAGACTTCAACCTTCTCCTCATTCCCGACGATCCCACCGACACGCGTCCCATGCATGAGCGCCATTTGGCCTACCGAGCAAACGAATACACGCAGATCGGCCGCGCCAGCGAACGCCGGCGCAACATCTATTTGACGCAGAGCGATTATGAGGCGCTTCTGAGAGACCCGCGGGCTTTGGAGGACTTCCTGGTCCACGAGACAACGCACTTGAATCATCCGTGGGAGCGCGAGCACAAGATCGAAGCGTTTGCGCCGACTGGGCGAGTATGGGCGGCGCTTTGGACGGCGTCCCTCGAATCCAGGCCTTCAATGTCTGCAAGAGAAGTCCGCTCGTTCCTGGAACAGGAGCTGTTTGAGCAGATGGACGCGTTGACGCGCCTTTCCGATTCGGTGAACGTGCTCGACGGTCTGCTCGCATGGCAACATGCTTTGCGGGAGTGCGTCCAGGATCCGGAATGGGCGATTCCCGGCGAGTACCGGGAGGAAATCGCGAGCCTGTTGGAGGAGCAGTGGACCGAGGCGTCTTTGGCGGAGACCGCGGCGGAGCGCTTGGCCTCTTGGGTGCGGGCAGTCCCGGATACCGTTACCGTGTGCAGCGCGCTTAAGGGGCTTGTGGGAATTGCGGAAAGGGGCGCGGAGGCCGGAGCCGCAGCGCTTGCGCTGGAAGATCTGAGGGCGGATTTGGATGTGGAGGCCGGAATTCTTGAAAGAGCTCTCTCCGGAGACGCACTCACAGAAGAGTACGGCGATGCCCCGGAGCACTGGAACGCCCTCGAAGCCCTTGTGTTGCTGGAGTCGGCCCGCGGCTTATGGTGTGTGGCCGCTACTGCGGCGGGTGCGAGATACAGGGTGTCGGCCTTGAGCAGTCTGGCCAAACTCGACCAGAAGCTGGGGACCCGCACATTGGAGAGCCTCTTGTGGGATTCGGAATCCTCTGGGAGTCGTGACAGCTTGATGGAAGGATTGGAATCCGTCGCTTCTGCTCTGGCAGGCGAGCCCCGTCTTTTTGCAAAGACAGTGCAGTGCGAACCGGCTCTGCTGGCTCTCGTGGCAAGGGACACGCCGGAAGCAGCGCATTATTGGTTGCTGGAGGCAGCGGGACAGCCGGGTGCAAAAGACAGAATTCTTCAGCTCATTATTGCTTTGCACCGCGACGTCTATGCCAATCACTTGGGTGTTTCCGTTTTCCGGGTACTTCTTGAAGATTTGATCAGCGACAGGCCGTCCGAAGTCCTGTTAAACGTCCTAGGTGTTTGGCTGGCCACTCCGGAATTGGGTGAACTGACGGTTCTCGGGAACGATGACCAAGGAAACAGCCACGCTTATCTTCACGATGCGGTTTTGAACTGGTTGGAGGAGCGCATCCGGATCAGAGAGCTGGAAGTGAGTCCAGGGGACCGGGTCGTAGAGGACTGGGGCCGCTCCTGGATGCTTCAAGATCGGCAAGGCGGACTCTATGTGCGCAAGGGCCTCTTCCTTAGGGAAGACAGTGCAGTTGCCAGGAATCAATCTGCTGCCCGAGTCCTCGGCCAAATGACGCTTGTTAATTCCCTTGCTGCAGCGGCCATGGCAGAAGAGCCTGTGGAAGCGGTACGGGAACTTCTCGTGCCAGTGCATGTTTTGGAAACCGATTCGGGAGGGAATTTGAGGTCTGACGACGGAAGCGTGGGCTACATTCCGGCGAACGAGCAGCCGTGGGTCCGGTTGGGGGACGCGGAGACCGCACGGAATGCGAAAGAAGTAGTAGCGGCCCTGAACAAGGCCAGCGCGCGGCTGGCGGAGCGATGGAAGATCGGTTTTACGGCGCAGCGCCTGGTGGATTTTGCGCACGCGCCTAGGCGTGATCCGTACACGGTCATAGTCAACGGAGAAAGAAGAACGATTCCTGGAACCGCGCGCGCCTTTTTGCACCAGCATGCCATTGAGGTTGATCTGCGTATTTTTGATTCCTCTCTGAACGACCTGTTGAATTCGGCGCCGGCGAGCACTGGGGAAATTCCGTGGCCGGCGCGTCTGCAGAACTATCCCAATATCGCAGCGGATGGGCACCTCGTGGACGAGGACAGCTATTTGGGCCACGGGCCGCACCACCCCACCTCCCCGGCATATGCGGCGAGCCAGGTTCTTTTTGAAATGATCTGGGTGGCGGTGCGGGCCATTGCCGGAAACGACGCCGAAGTCCTTGAGGATCTGCGCCGGGGTGATCCCACCCGGTTGGTGGGATATTTGACGGAATGGCTGGATTACCATTGGGTGCAATTCCTTGGGCGGGAAATGAACAGAAAGGAGCGGAGAGATATCACCGCTCGCCTCACGGAGTATTTGGGCGATCCCGACAACGATTGGGTCTGGCTGCCCAGAGGGGAATCTCAGCCGCCGTTTGAATTGGTCTTCCGCAATAGGGAACAGACCTCCGGGAGGAAACGGCAATACGGCGATATGTGGGCCGTGGCCTGGCATGTGGGCAAGGGAGTCCACTCCCAGGGAGAAGGGGATGTTCAGCACAATATGCTTCTGCGCTTGCGCCGCGCGTTGAGAGCGATCCAAAACGTATCCGAAGCCGGTTTGAACGAGGCCGGGCCCGAGTTTTATGCCGTGGTGCACAAAGAAGCGGCCCGGCTGAAAGAGTCGGGGACAGACGGAAATGCACCTTTCCGGGAGATCGCTCTTGTGGAACAGGACCCTCCACTCCGGCTTGTTCAGCCGCGGGCGCTGGTTCTGGATTGGCAGGGGACGTTGGTCGGAGAGCACGGCGAGGTATTGCCGGGTGTGCGGGAGTGGCTCTCCGAGGCCTACGAGGCTGCCCCCATTCGCCCTGTCTGGATTGTGAGCTCTATGCCGCAGAAAGAATTGGCGGATGCGGTTCAGGCGTCAGAACTTCAACAGTTCTGCAGATTTGGCGGAATATTGGGAGTGCCTGAAGATGACCCCGCGATTCTCTTCGGGGGCGAACCCAAAAGGGTTCTCTTTGAGACAGTTGCGCGAATGCTCCAGAGAAAAGATATTTCTCCTAGCCAGGTAGTGGCGTTTGGGGACGAAACCGCGGACATTGTCCTTGCCCGAGCCACCGGGTTCCGGGCTTTCGGAGTCTCGGCTCTTCCCGAGGGCGTGGAATCGCGCGAGGCGATCCGGCGGCGCCATGTCGAAGGCCTGGAGAATGCGGGGGCGGAAGCCGTTGTCGGCAGCCTGCCAGAGGTCCGGTTGATTCGCTTCCGCGACCTGAGCTTCAGTAACTCCGAAGAAGCGAGTATGGCGCTGGAAACGGGACACAACACAGAGACCGAAGCGGACGCGGACCGAATCTTGCGCGAAGGTATTGAGAGAGGAGACGTGGTCCGGTTTGAGGACGCAGCTGAAGGTGCAGCCGCATTGGAGGGTCAGCGCGTGCTTTGGCAAGGCATGCTGGGAGATGGAGCGGGCGTTTTCTTTGAGCTTTTTGATCACTATGCTGCGGGCGAAATCGACACAGACGCAGCGGTGCCGCCGAACGCGATCCTCTTCGTGAAACACCGCGAGGAGTCGGACAGCGCGTATCAAAAGCTCAGGGCCTTGGGCATGCTGGGCCACAACGGGGGCCGGAGCCTCTTTGTACTGGAAGGCGAGCGCCGGAGGCCGGATCTGTATCAGGTCATCCAGCAGTTGGAGCACGCATATATGGACTTGGGCCGCGCGCCGCCTGTTTTGGAACTGGGCCCGGATGCGATCCTGGCCCACGAATGGGCGGCGGTGCTCGGAGCCGACGAGTACCAGAGCCAGCTGGTGACATTAGCTTCCCTTATGACGCAGGAGATGCCCCCCTCTGCAGTTTCTGCAATATTTTCCGACGAACAAGCGCTCAGCCGTGGGTTTGCGGAGTTGATGGAACTCGATATCAGCTTGCCCGCCAGCCGAACCGCTTCTCAAACACTGGCGAAGGATCTCCAAGCTTTTCTGAAGCAAGTGCCCCATCGCGCCTTTCTCGCCAGAATACGCGCAGGCCAGGCCCATGCCGGAGAGATTTCATTGGACGATTTCGGCAAGGCCATTCAGGCTGCGTTGACCTGTCCAAATGCGAGAATCCGGGGACTGAAGAACGGAGAACGATACATACTGGATGCGCAGATCAGAACTCCGATATTTGACAAAGAATCCATCCATTCCGAGATAGCCATCGATCTTTACAAGGATGGGCCAAGGGGTTTGAAACCTCTGGCGGGCGCGGCCTCGCCTCAAATAGTCTTCTCACTTTACAAAGGGCAGCCGTTTACTCTTCACTGCTCCAGAGTAAATTTTGGGGAAGCCCTCGGGGAACGGCTGTTTCCTCAGGTGCTCGCACTGATCGAAGCGCTCTGTCCTCCGGAGACGGTATTTTCGGGCGGTTCCATAATCAATACGCCCACGATCCAGAGTGTCTGCGAAATCTTGCTGGATAAGTTACAGAATGAACTGCCCTTGCCGGAAGACATTGCGGCGCTCCAAGGGGATTTAGCTTTGCTGAGCGGAAAAGAGGCTGATCTTTCCCAAAGAAACGAGTGTGCGCTGGAGCTATTGGATCGCATTTTGCTCGCCTTGAGTCAACTTCCGGGCTACCGCGGATTCGAATGGGATTTGGAGATTCCCCTGGGCGCGAAAATTCCAATTCCGATTTCCCATGAAGAATTTATGAAAACAGTGCTGGGGCACTCCCATGCGCAGCTGGCGAGTTCTGATGCCCAGGTTTGGGTGAGCCGCACCGGCCCCGAGCCGGGATACATTCAGCTCTGGTATGGAGTTAGGCTTGTCGAAACACCAGGGCTTCCGGACCGTTGGATGGATGGATCCGTACCATCTGCTTTTTCTGAATTTCCAAGCAATGCGGGCATTGTCGCCTCTGTGCACGGAATGGATGCCTCGCAAGCGGATCTCGATGCCACGGAAGCCGGACAACGTGTGCGGGAAATCCGGGAGCACCTTGCCCAACACGGCCGGCCGCCGGGCGAGTGGGAAGAGTTGAGTGCGGATGGCCCGTACGCGGAGCTTCTGCAACAGCTGCAGAAATATTGGGATGGCCCTCTTCCGCAAATCAATCTTGGGACCCTTCCCACTGACTTGGTTAATCCGGAAGCGGCACCTTCCCCCTTGACCCGGCGAATCCTGCTGGATTACTCGCCTCCCTTGGGGAGGGACTCAGCGCACGGACTCAAGGTCAATCGACTGCTCCTGTGGCTCAAGGGGATGGAGGACTATCTCCCTGCGGACGTAGAGCAGGTACTCGGCAAAGAACCGAGTTCCCTGACCGACCAAGAGATGGAAAGCATTCTGGCAGCTGCTGTTTTGCCTCACTTTATCTTTGCACTCTTGAGAGGAGACAAGGTCTATTTGCGGCCGGAAGCACTCGAATGGTTTTTAAGCGACGAGGTCACCCGGCAGTGGCTCGCACTCTTTTTGGAGTCGGTCTCGGCCCCGGATGCGGAGTCGCGGCTTCGAAAACAAAGGCGTTTCTCCCAATTAATGGAGGAAGTAGTGGGGTATGGGATGCGGGATCCTCAACAGGAGTGGATCAACCGCTATTTCGGCCCTGCGGAGCCCGTAGTAATACCCGCGACGAACCCGTTCCACCATCCCTTCAATATCACACATTCAAGCGCGCCCGAACCTGCGGAGCAGGCTCTCCCATTTGTGACTTTGGTTAAGGCGAACTTCCAACCGGAGAATCTCGCCCGGCTGATCCAACTTGGCATTCGGGATCTTTATGTTGCTTCTGCCATGGATTCCGCCAGTCCGGATCGCACTCTGGTGTCTGTGAGCCCGATTTCCGAAATCGGACATGACATCTATTCCTCCCCGGGGCTTCCCAAGGGTACGCACGCGGTGGGTCTTAGTGTCTCCCACGCCTGCCGGGACTGGTTCAGAACGGACGTGGGATCCGGCACCAAGATACCTGGAATTCTGCCCATTGTCCGTTCGAGGACGGAGACTCAAATGATGCATGTCACGAGTACTGGAGAGCAAGCCCTTCAGACAATCCTGGAGCAGATTCAAGTAAGTAGTTCTCACAAATACCCGGAGGGATGGCTGGACACGATTGGCACAGAATTCAACAGCCTGATTATTACGGAGTACGGCTGGAGCGAACGCAGGGCAGCATTGCTTTCTATGGTTGAAGCGGCCTATTTGAATGGCTTGCCGATTATTGCCCTGCCGGATGAGGAGAGGGATCTCGAGGCTTTTCACAAGCTCCGGGATGAGATCCGAACGCATTTGGCTGGCGTGGATCCGACTGGGGAATTTAGACTGCGGGAGTATGATGGCCGGTGGGCGGAGTTGACTGGAGCGATCAGAGAGGACAACTACTTCGGGACTGCGGAGGAGGCGCATACCGAGTTAGAGTCCGGACACAACACGGATTCCGAAAAAGATGCGGACCGCATATTGCGCGAAGGAATTGCGCGAGGTGAAGTCATGCGGTTGGCCGATGTGCCCGAGGGAGAGGGTCTCCTAACAGCGCAGCGGGCGCAGTGGCAGCGTTGGCTAGAAGACAATGCGGCCTCTTTCCTCGAACTCTTTGATCACTATGCCGGCGGAGGGGTGGATATGGATGCTGCTGTGCCTCCAAATGCGATTCTCTATGTCCCTCAATTGATTCCGGGAACTGATGAGCCCAACCCAACCCATCAGAAGCTCCGAGAGCTGGGTATGCTGGGGCACAACGGAGGCCGGAGCCTCTTTGTGCTGGAAGGCGAGCGCAGCAGGCCGGATCTGTACCGGGTCATCCAGCAGCTGGAGCACGCATATATGGACTTGGGCCGCGCCCCGCCTGTCTTGGAACTGGGGCCGGATGCGATCCTGGCCCACGAATGGGCGGCGGTGCTCGGGGCCGACGAGTACCAAAGCCAGCTGGTGACTTTGGCGGCTCTCCTGCCGCCTGAAATAAGTCTTGTCGATGCGGCAGCGCTTGCCCCTGCCATTGCCGTACTCTTGAATGTGCGGGTTTCAGATTGCATGGTTTTTGCCCAAGACTTGGTTTCCTTCCTGGAAGAGGCTCCGGAACGCAGTGTGCAGGCTTTGCTGCGAACCTCTCCCGAACATCTTTCCGCGCATCTCTCCAATGTGCTTAGAGATTTACCGCTGTCTTCTTTGTTCGGCGAACCTCTGGGGGCGATTTTGACCCGGCCCTGGCCACGGGATCCCAATGCAGTCGCTCCGCTGTCGGTCCAAGTGGAACTCCGTCTTGGGGGAAGGCAGGTACCTTCATTCGGCACGCCTCCGTCCCTGTATTTGGACTGGGACGGAATAAATCCGGTCCGTTTCGTTTCCGACGCGAGCTATCTGGAAAGGCCTGCCGCGCAGTCTTCTTTGGAAGTCCTATCCGCTGTACTTGAGGCCTGCCCGCCGGAAACCAAAATCCTCTTCAGGCCCCTCTATGCGGAATGGGTTGGCCACTCTTTGGGAGGCGTTCTCCTCTCAGCGCTTCTTACCCAGCAAAGGGGGGAAAGATTGTCCCCGGCGATGGTCCAAGCGCTGCAGAATGCACTTGAGGCGGAGCGCCTAGCCCGCACTGCGGATCCGGCAGACTCCTTTGACAGAGAGTTTGATGCAATTGAAGCTTGGCAGGCCTATTTGGATCTTGCGGCGGGGGAAGTTCAGGGAGGCAGCGGGATCTCGGAAATCGTGTTTGATTTGCGAGGGGATTTTGATGATCCAGGGCTTTGGACCGAACTCATTGACCGGACTTTGCTGGATCTGCTTCAAGAGGGAGGCGTGTCGGGCATGCATTGGCGTGCGGATTTGGATACGGAAACTTGGATCACCCTGCCGCAACTTTCCAACGATCTTTTGCCGGCAATCTTGAGTCCGGCCATTTTGGCTTCTTTAGGCAGCGGCGAGGTGGGGCTGAGCTTGCGGCGCCGGAGCGAGGAGCAAGGCGATATTGAGCTCGCAGTTGGCGTGACCGCGCGCGGGGATTTCCGCAGGCAGGATCTGATGATGGCCGGAATCCGGCAGAGCCGTCCGGACTATGTGGAGAGGAATGCGTGCCGTTTCTACTTTTCTCATGTCGAGGTTGCCCGGGATTGGCGGGACTACATAGCTCAGTATTGGAAGTGGATCGAGGCAGAGGATCGAGATGAATTGGAAAGCGCTTTTTGCAGCGATGCCATGCTGCGGCAGCTGATCCGCTATGCCCAGGTCCTTCCGTTTCCCTACATGACTCCACTGGGGGGTGATCTGCGCGCCCTGACGCTTGAGCGGCTGCGTGAGGCCTCCCGAGAAGAACTCGTGCAGTGGGCTGATGCCATTTGCCGGAATTCGGAGTCCAGTTTTTCGCGTCAGACATTCAAGGGCCGGGTGGGCAGCTATCTTTTCGCCCAAATCGCAATGCTGGGATATCTGTATCCGATCGGACAAGTTCCGGAGGAGCTGAGTGCGGCGGCGGAGAGCCTGCTCCGCAACGTGGCCCCGGCCGTTGGAGTGGAGCTTGAGAATTGGGAATCCGTACCCGGTGTCTTGCTAGCCCAAGTGCCTTATTGGCAAGGTGCGCTGGAGCACTTGGAC
>JAFGIU010000044.1 GCA_016929445.1 Candidatus Omnitrophota bacterium | reverse complement strand
GGTCCAGGCATACAAAGACGCTTACCCGGAACTGATTGCGCGCGAAGCCTATGTGCGCCAGTGTCTGGAAGGGGAGGAGCAGCAATTTGCGCAGGTGCTGGACTCCGGGGTGGCCCGCGTGGAAGAGCTTATTGCTTCGGGCGGGACGGACAAGAGGCTTACCGGTGAGACAGCTTTTTCACTTTACGACACCTTTGGATTTCCGCTGGAGCTCACCGAGGCCATTGCCGGAGAAAAGGGCTGGAGTGTGGATCGTGCGGGTTATGCCAAAGCTCTGGAACAGCAGCGGGAGCGCTCCAGGCGTTCCTCCAAGATGCAGGGCGATATCTTTGCCGAGTCCGTGGCAAAACGGGCCGAGGCCGTGGGCAAGGACACGGTCTTTTTGGGCTATGAGCTTTTGAGCGCAAAGGCCAGGGTGCGCGGACTCTTTAAGGGCGAGGAGCCTGTGCAGGAGGCGCGGGCCGGCGACACCGTGCTCCTGGTTGCGGACCAGACTCCCTGTTATGGCGAGAGCGGCGGACAAGCCGGGGACACGGGGGTACTGAATGCGCCCGGCTTGCGGGGAATTTTGGAGGACACGCGCCGATCCGGGAATACCATTTTGCACTATGTGCGCGTCGAGGAGGGATCTCTGCGGGCCGGAGCCGAGGTCGAGCTGCAAGTGAATCTTGCGCGCCGTCAAGCGGTGCGCCGCGCGCATACGGCGACCCATCTGCTGCATGCGGCCCTTCGGGAAGTTTTGGGAGGTCACGCTTCGCAGTGCGGTTCCGTGGTGGAGCCGGATCGCCTGCGCTTTGATTTCAATAATCCGGAGGCCCTTTCACCTGAGCAGATTCACCGGATTGAACAGCGGGTCAACCAGTGGATTTGGCAGAACGATCCGGTTGAGACTCAGGTCATGAGTCTGGAAGACGCGCGCAAGTCCGGGGCCTTGGCTTTTTTTGGGGAGAAGTATGCGGCGGAGGTCCGGGTGCTTTCGGTTGGGGAATACAGTAAGGAATTTTGCGGCGGCACGCATGCCTCGCGCTCAGGGGATATCGGTTTTTTCCGTATTATTTCGGAGGGCTCGGTGGCTGCGGGAATCCGGCGCATCGATGCGTTGACCGCACAGCTTGCCTTTGCCCGTCTGGAGCAGACCGAGTCCTTGGTTGCGCAGATCGCCCAGCGCTTAAAGGTGCCCCAGGACCGCATCCTGGATGCCTTGGAGGACTGGAGCGCCAAGCTCAAGGAACTAGCGTCCCAGCGCCGCCAGTCCGCGGGCCAGGAGCTGGAGTCGATTGCCGCCGGCATTGCGGACCAGATCCAGGGGCGCGGCTGGGTTGTGCAGCGTGTGGAAGGGCTCAAACCCAATGACTTGCGCGTGGTGTTGGACAAGGTGCGCGAGCGCGCGCAGGGCGGTGTGGCTTTGCTGGCCTCGGTTAGCGAGGGAAGCGCCCAGTTTGTGACAGCGGTTTGGGGCAGTCCTTTTAAGGAGAGTTGGAAGGCCAATGAGTTGGCCAGAGAATTTGCGCAGTTGTGCGACGGCAAAGGGGGAGGAAAACCCGACTTGGCCCAAGGGGGGACCAAGCAGGTATCGGGTTTGGACCAGGCGCTATTACAGATGGGGGAAAAGGTTCAGGGACGGATCTCCTAAGCCAGGGACATCTCTCAGAAGGAGATGTGTTGCACAAAGCCCATGAGATTCATCCCCGGCACTGAATTAGAGCTCAATGAAAACTATCGGCATAAATAGTCAGGAATTCAGAAGACTTTGCGATCGTCAAATCCAGATGGGACCCCGGTGTCGCATCGAGAAGACGGTTGGTAATATTCTCCATGATGTGCGCTTGCACGGGGATGATGCTGTGCTCAAGTATGCGCGCCGCTTTGACAAGTTCAATAGCAAAACCGCGCGTTCTTTGCGGGTCACGGACAACGAAACGAATGCGGCCTACGGCAGCATCCGGCCCAGCTTCATTTCCACCCTTAAAGCGATATTTGAAAACGTGAACTCTTTTTACAAGAGGCAGGTTCCCAAATCCTGGCGCATGAAGGGTCCTGACGGCGAGTGGATGGGCAAGATCTATAACCCCATCGAGCGAGTCGGTGTCTATATTCCGGCGGGTACCGCCCCTTTGGTCAGTACGGTCTATATGACCGTGTTGCCGGCCAAGATTGCCGGAGTGCCGGACATTACCTTGGCTACGCCGCCCAGACCGGACGGGAGTGTGGATCCGCATACCCTGGTGGTGGCTAATCTGCTCAAGGTTAACCGCATTTTTAAGGTCGGAGGCGCGCAGGCCATCGGGGCCATGGCTTACGGCACCAAGACCATACCTCGCGTGGACAAAATTGTGGGGCCTGGTAATGCCTATGTGACTGAGGCTAAGCGGCAGGTCTATGGCTATGTAGATTTGGACATGCTGGCAGGGCCGAGTGAAGTCGTGATTCTGGCCAACCACAATGCCTCGGCAGCGCACGTTATTGGGGATCTCAAGGCCCAGGCGGAGCACAAGGGCGGTATGGCAATTCTGGTGACTCCGTCCAAACTCCTGGCCAAGGCTGTGCAGGCCAAGGTGAGCGGCGGCTATGTTGTGATGGTCAAAAATTTGGATCAGGGCGTTGAGGTGGTCAACCAGCTTGCGCCGGAGCACCTGGAAATCATTGTTAAGGACCCGCGAAAGGTCTTGAGCAAAATCCGTAATGCGGGGACTATCCTGGTGGGGCCGTATTCACCCGCGGCTGTGACCGATTATTACGTGGGGCCGAGCCATGTGTTGCCCACGGGGGGAACTGCCCGTTGGTCTTCGGGTCTGGATGTGGAAGCCTTTATCAAGAGCAGCCATGTAGTGTGTTACACCAAAAAGGCTCTGGACCAAGCCCGCGAAGCGGTTGGAAAGATTGCCGGAATCGAAGGGCTCAGCGAACACATCGAATCCATTGAGGCGCGATTTAAGTGAGGGCGCAGAGAACTGTCATTCCCGCGCAGGCGGGAATCTACTCGGATGACTGATAGCAATTAGATTCCCGTTTGCACGGGGATGACCAGGCAGGAAGGAACACCAATGACCGTACAGCAACCGCGCACGGCCACAGTCCGGCGCAAGACCACTGAAACCGAAATTGAAGTCGAGCTCAATATCGACGGATCGGGCGAACTCGACAAAATCCAAATCAAGAGCGGCCTTGGACTGGTCGACCACCTTTTGGGACACGTTGCCTTTCACGGCTTCTTTGACTTGAAGCTGAGCTGCAAGGGAGATTTACATGTGGACGCCCACCACTCCAATGAAGATATCGGGATTGTTCTGGGCCAGGCTTTTGCCAAGGCCTTGGACGAAAAGGTGGGGATCAATCGCTACGGATTTGCGGCCTGTCCCATGGACGAGGACTATGCCGAGGTGGCGATCGATATGGGGGACCGTTACGCCTTTGTGGCCATGCAGTTGCCCGAGTGCGGCGACAAGCCCAAGATCGAAGATGCCGAGGAGTATTCCATGCACCTGGCCCTGGATCTCCTGGACAGCTTTGCCAAAAAGGCGAACATCAATCTTCACGTTTCTTACCGGGGGCACGAATTGCACCATGTGGCGGAGGCTATTTTCAAAGCTTTTGGCCGGGCCTTGGACGAGGCCTGTAAAATTGACCCGCGCCGCAAAGGGGTTCC
>JAFGIU010000043.1 GCA_016929445.1 Candidatus Omnitrophota bacterium | reverse complement strand
CCGGCAAACTGCGTGACGCGGGGGGCGACGACCACATAGGAGATTCCCCGTTGGGCCAGGAGCTCAGTCATTCCTTTGGTGTGAAACCCACCTGTCAACAACACGCCCGTCTGAGCCCCGCTGCGCTGGAGAAAGGCTAAGGTATTTGCCACAAGCGACTCATTGCGTTTCTCGCCCACTTCGTAAAAGCCCTCGGAGGCCTTAATCAATCCAGCCCATTCTTTGCAGGGTTTCTTAGGCACCTCACTTCCGGAGCCCACCTGATACTTTTTGAGAAATTCCCGCAAACTCTTGCACAGCGCGCCCAGGCTGGCATCAGAGGAAAGCGTCCGAAACTCTTGCCAATCCTTCGGGGATGCTTCGGCGCTAACCACCTTTTCTAAAATGCGGGCTCCCTTTCTCAGCTCATGGACTTGGCGCTGGTCCTCGGTCTCGAAGAGGCGTTGGAGAATCTTTTCCTGCAAACGGTCCACTTCAGCCAGAAGTGACTCGGGCCGGACTCGCATGCTCAGTGCCTCATGCTCGGCCATCGCATAAACGGCAGGATAGGAGTCTATTGGAAGTTGCGCCCTTTCCACCAATCCCACCAACTTGCCCGCAAAGGCTCCTGCGCCGGTTTGCCCGCCGGAAACCTGAGAAACAAGCTGGAGCAACTCTTGCCTGACAGCAGGCGCAGCTTCCGACTGACTCAACTGAGTCACAAGCTGCTTCAGCTGCTTCTGGAAAGATTCCTCATCCAACGACCCCTCCAGCTCTTGCATTCCTGAGTATGCCTCCAAGCTGGGGTAAGACTCGGCAAGAGGAATCTGCAACTCCCGGGAGCTCTCGATCAATTCGGCAAACAATCCACTACTCGGCGAACTCCCCTCTGCCTTCCGGGAAAAAAGTGCCAATTTAGTCTTCACCACCTCCGGGTACACCTCTTGTTCAAGAATCTCAAGCTGTCCGAGTGCCTGCCGGAACTCTGCCCTGGCCTCCTCCGGGGCTGTGTGGACCTGCTGAAAGAAAAGAAAGTCGCGGACATATTCGGCCCGATCCTCCACGCCGTAAAGCTCGAGCGGAAGCTGGTCGGCAATTGCGACCTTCTCAGGACCCGTAATCACAGCTTGATCCAAGGCCTGCTCTGCCCAGCGCACGCGCACCTCGTCATCCGGAAAGGTGCTGAAGAAAAAGCTGTAGACCGGGCCTTCGCTGCCCTCCAAAGCCACCTGCCGTATCCCGTATTCCTTATAGAGGGAGTGCAGAATGCGGGCGATATTCTCCTGCGCCTCAGCATGCGCGTGCAGGTCCTGGATATGCACAATCGTGTAAGGAGAATTTTCAAAGGTTTGGCTCTCGACAATCCGGCCGAATCGGGGATCGATCCGGATCGAGTCGATTGAAGGCGCGGCTTTCGCCTGGACAGAGATGCCCGGGCTTGTTCGCGGAATATCCCCTCTTACCGGGGCCGCGTAAGCGGAAAACGATGAACACATGAACACCTGAGCCACACACAGTGCAACCAACCGTATCCAGGATCCCTTCATCATTGTGTTCTCCTTTTAGAGTGCCGATTCCAACATACCAAGTTGATCCAAACTCTCTGCCACTAATTCCCTCTGTTGGCGTAATAGGGCTCCCACAGGAGGCGGAGGGGGAACCTCCGGCAAGTCAACCTTTAGAATTTCCCCGAACAGATCACCCATATCGACTGGATCCCTGGCTTCAACTCGTTGACGCAAATCCTGTACCCGGTAATCATTGGCCCGCTTCTTGGCTTCTGCCTGGCGGTGTTTAAGCTTAGTACGATCCGCACCTTGCATTGGACGCAGCTGAGTAAAGTTTTCCTTAGTCAAAATCTGGGCTTCTCCATCCACCACAAGATGAAATCGGAGGAGGGCACTGGTCCCTGTTGCTGATTCACACCCAGCCAAGTCTGAGGCCTCCAACTCTTTCCACACGCCGTCGACCCGCACTTCACACCGACGGGCCTCACTATGAAGCGGAGGCTGGCCCACACTGTAGAGGGTATGGATGAGATTCCAGAATCCGCGGTAGTCGTAATGCTCGCGCAACTCTGGGTTATGCCAAACCTGCGTCAGATAACTGTCCAACCCATTCGCGTCAAAGACATCAAGAAGCTCCTGCAGAGAATCATGCACTTGATGTAAAAGGCTTAACTGGAGATCCAGATTCTGGACTAATAACTGATCCAGAACTCCCGGAGCGATGAGAAAACCAAAGGCCTTTCTGAGTTGCTGAGTGGGCCCGGCAAGCGCAGCCTGAATTTTCTCTGGGTCATCGGTCTGATCTGTAATGCCCACTAAAGCCTTCGCATAATCCTCCACAGCCCTTTCCATTTGCCCAGGCCAATCAGAGGGACCCCGACCAGAAGTAATTTCCTCAACTAGAGTCTGCGCAAAGCGAAGTAATTCATATTCGCTGCCCACCCAGACTCTGGACGGGACTACCTCTCCGCTCTTATCGACAAATTCGCCTCTCAGGCCGAACTCCTGATTCATCAGCAGAAACATACGGTTGGCCTCCATCCAGGTGGTATCGTCCACAGGCACACGCCGGGCCATGGGATATTGGGGCCCATCACTCCACAAACGGATCAATCGCTCCGGCGAAAGCGCAAACTCCACGGATTCCTGGGTAAGCAACACCAAGAACTCCCGCGGACTCAAAACCGGCCATGCCCCAACTTGGTATTCATCCGCAGCACGAATCTGTTGCCATTGGTTGGAAGTGAGCACACCCACCAGGGATAGAGGCAAACTCTCTTCTGCCAGCAACACAGACTCCAAGTATAGAGGTTCTCTAATCCCTGCAGTGCCCGCAGGAATCCCCACCACCTGAATCGAAGACCACTCCTCAAAGCTCAGGATTCCCTCCAACGCTTCCGGCCAATTGTCAGCATCCAAGCTCTCTAACTGCTGGCGGTCTAAAATAAGCTCCTGTCCGTTGACCTCAATATGGAAGGCACGCAAACGGTCGTCCGGATCGTAGATCAGAAGATTCCCCAGGCTGGCACCTGGAGCAATATCCTGCCCCTCATAAGGGTAGTACCTTCGCGTCAGGCCTCCATTACCATCCGTCTCCAGCCCCATCCACATCAGAAGATCCGCCCCCATCAAAGACTCGCCCACAAACTCGTAAGGACGGCCGAGAATTCCCACACGATACCCCTGCCCTCCTGGACGACTCGTGGATTGGATGAAGGCGCGGCTGTGCACATCACCTCCGATCACCATAGTCGCTCCCTGCATCGCAAATCCCAGGGTAGTTCCCACTGAACCCGGCACTGCAAGATAGCCTCCGGTCGCATTCAAAAAAGTGTCATCCTGCACATAGTAGGCATGCGGATGGAAACTGATACCCATGCTGCCGGTACCCAGATTCTGTCCCGGAGCTCCGTATAGATCAATATTCAGCTCCCAGGAACCCGGCCCCACTCCCGTACCGATGAATCGGTGGCCCGACAAGTTTGTAATTGAGAGATGCCTCCAGCCCGCGCGGTAAGCCCTAACCACCATTCTGGAAAGCGAAGCAGGAAGTCGCGCCGCAGCTTCAGAAATGAGACGCTCTTCACCCCAACCTGCTTCGGCAGCCTCCTCCTGCAAATCCTTCCAAGCATCGTGATCAATCTCATGAGGAAAACCCTTCGCATCAATGACTAAAACCTGGTCAAAGGCCTCCGGCTCCGGCATTAGGGTTTGTGTGTCAAAATCCACTTTGCGATATTGATCCTCGCGGCTCGCTTCCTCCGCGACACTCTTAACGGATTCAAATATCCTATCCAGACCCTCCCGTATAACCTGGGCCAGCGAGCTGCGTCTTTTCTGCGGACCCTCCTCTGCGTTAATCTGCTGATAAGGGAGCTGATCGTGCAGCTCATTCAATACCCTCTGGACTGCGGTACGATTCCGATCCTCCTGAGCCAACTCAACCAGGCGTAATACAACCCAACGGAAGGTGTTGTAGTCCCAATCGGGCAACCGGTCTTGAATAAAAGAAATTATGTCGGAAGGGATTCCAGTCCATAGGTCCTTGATATTGAAGAACTCCGCAACTTCTATTGGCACCTGTCCCACAACAATGTCTGCCTCCAAGTCCGCGGCAGGAGCCACAGCGAGAACAATTTCACCGAACTTATCCTTAATCACAAAATCCTTCTTGCCTGTCGGAGACTCTTCAATCACAAAGCTGCGAGTCCCTCCATCAGCCGCTCGAACAAAAAGCCCATCCGCGATTTCGTAAGCCCCGGGAGTGCCCTCGGATACCACCTTGAGTTCCACACTCCCCCCGCGCACGATCGTAATATTGTCAGGAATAGGCGTGGGGATGACTCCATCTTCATAGAGCTGTTGAGCGGCTTCCATCATGGCCTGAAACTCCGAGCCAATCATGGCAATCGAAATATCCTCAAACTGCCAAACAGTAAATACCGAGGGACGGAGCACCGAAGTATCCGTCACACCCGTCAACTCATAAGTAGGCTTCCCGTGCTCATCCCATCCTTCCGAACCAATGATAAAAAACCACGGCCCATCGGGAGAGCCCGCAATATGAGTCTCTGCCAAAGCCTCGAATTGTTCCGCCAACTCCGGCGAGATGCGCTGCAGTCTCTCCAAGTCCAAACCTGTAGTGGGAGCCAGTGCTTCAAAAACTATGTGCGGCATATAGCCCAGCGTATGTTTGAGAATGTGATAGGCAATGGACGCCGCTTCCGTATCGGTGCCGAAAGAAGGACTTCTGCCATAAACCATCCAGTGCGCAACATTGGCCACATAAGTCGCAAAGTCCCCATTGTGGATAAGGGCATCCAGAAGCTCTGCAAAAGGATGGGCACCGCCTGGGTGCAAGGAAAACACCGTGGGATAGCGCTGATGTCCAATCTGGACAAAAGAGTCCGGAATATCCCAGTAGTCCGGAACATCATGCGCATAGCCGAGCACCTTCCATACACCTCCATCTTTCATCGAAGAGGCCACAAACATCTCGGGCAATGACGCCGGCTTCTCATGGGTCGAATCGTAGAGTTTTTCCACCGCACGCCAGAAGCCAATCCAATCTCGGTTCCTGTAAGAGCGTTCTCTTTGATCCATCCGTTCTTCATCTTCAAAGGAATATTCCCCCTCAAATTCCCCTAAGTAGTCTTGAACTCCGGAAAGCTCGAATCTTTCACAGAGCTCCTGATAGAGTTTTACGGCTTCTGTCTGTTTGTCTGCCGGAATACCATTCAAGAACTCCGCAGGCAATTCGCTGGGCCACTCGTTCCCACGAGTTACACTTTGCGCAAATCCCACCAGTTTTTCTCGCGTGGCATTCACATAGTAACGCTTATTCAAGCGATCATTCGTCTTGTAGACCATCTCGTCCTCAAGCGCGACCCACAATCTATACTCCTCATTTTCCAAAGCCACTCTGAGCGCAGCCTCCAGTCCGAGATATCTTTCGAGGGCCTCTTCATTCCCTGGCCGGCGCAAAGCTTCAAGAAACTCTTTTTTACTCACCTCTTCCGGCCCTTTGTCGAATTGAGTTCGCGCAAACTCCTCTGAGAAATCACTCAGCGCCTGCTGCTTTGTCTTCACATCTTGCATAAGCGATTCAATGTGCTCCTCACTGACATTTTTCAAGTAATCGCCAGTCAAAATTCCGCTATATTCCGTCAAGTAAGGAATCCACTTGCCCTGGGCCTTAACCATCCCCAAAAACTCGGTCCAACGATGCTCCAAGACCTCTCTGAGTTCATCCAGTTGATCGCCATGCTCTTCCTGATAGGCCTTCAGACTCCTCAGTATGATAATTTCTTCTTGGAGCGCTTCGGTCTCTGTGGCCCCATCCCCTTGCTTAGCCGCCGCCTCGGCCTTGGCCCTCAGCTCTGCCGCCTGCTTTCTCAAGTCAAGAACCGGTCGCATGAGAGCACCGTACTCCTCGGCCGCTTCATTGACCAAGTCCAGACGCCCCTGGTCTTCGTCACTAAGCCGGGACTGCTCCAAAAGTTCCTGAGCAAACTCAATCAAGGCATCCTTGCGGGCTCTCAAAAAGGGAACAAACATGTCGCCCGGATCATGCTCCATATTGGCTTCCTGGTAAGTAATATCCCGTCCATCTTGTTGCTTTCGGGGGAACCTAAGCAGCCTTTCCACATCCTCTTCCGTCAATTCATTCACATTTTTGGGGGTCCCATTGGGCTCTGTGCGCACATAAATTTCAAAGCCTGCGTAATACCGCTGCAAGGCCTCCAAAGCGCGCGCCGGCCGCTGGCCCTCTTCAACCAAAACCTGTAAGTGCAAAGCAAAGCGTTCTTCGTGTCCCGGATAGACACCCCCCAGAGCCATGACCCCTCCGCCCTCTCCGTTACCCCGGTTTGTCATGGAACGACAGGCTTTTTGAATCGCCGAAATAGCCACTTTTACAGTGGCCGCAATAGCAGTGACGCCACAAGCATCCCGCAACCGCTCGGCCTCTTCACGCAAACGAATG
>JAFGIU010000042.1 GCA_016929445.1 Candidatus Omnitrophota bacterium | reverse complement strand
GCCGTGCGCCCGCTCAAACGGGTAAAGGTCTCGGGCAAGTCCCATTGCCCCCAAAACAGGTCCTCACAAAGCTGGGCGATCGGCACCCAATTCCCTCGCAGATTCAGCTCCAAGGCCTGGGAATCCTCCCCAGGCACGGGGATTTTCCCCTTAAGCGTGTGGTGGGTCCCTCCGGCCCAAACCAACCCCTGCACCTTTCCGGTCCAGAGCACGGTGGGCGCAAAGTCAAAACGCAGTTTGTTCAGGTGGAGGACCGCATTGGGCGCCCCGCTGACCAGGCCGGAAATGCGCACATCCTCCCACTCCATCCGGTTGACCATATCCGTGCGGAAACGACCCGCGCCGAAAACCGCGCCCGGTGCAACAGCCTGCAAGGCTTCAGTCGCCTTGGTGCAGGCCCAGTGCATTCCATACGGCGAATTCAGCCAAAGCCGGGCTCCCAACAAAAGCCCCACCACCAAAATTGCCGTAATCCAGAGCATACGTTTCATTACCGGCGCACTCCGCTAAATATCCGCCCGAAATACGGGTTCGTCCTGAATCTGCGTGGTCTCTTCGGTTCGCCATTCTTCATAACACTCTCTGGGGAGTTCCTCCAAAAACAGGCTGGGTCTCAGGATGACTTGGCCCACCTCCCGGTCAAAACGCAAAAGCGGACACGTATAATGGAGGTGCGTTCGCGCCCGCGTGGAAGCCACGTAAAAAAGCCGGCGTTCCTCCTCGATATCCCGGGGGTCTTTGAGCGCACGCGCGTGAGGAAAAAGCCCTTCTGCCATACCGATAATGAGAACCGCGTCCCATTCCAGACCCTTGGCCTGGTGGATGGTCGACAGAACCACGTATTCTTCTTCAGGCACAGACTCGCCATCCATCGTTTCGCCTGAAAAACCTTCCCGCAGGGTCACATCCACCAGGAATTCCTCAACCGATGCGTAGCCGCCGGCTAAGTTGGAGAGCTGCTCCAAGTCCTCCAAGCGATCTTCGGCGTTTTCAAATCGTTCTTGCACATATTTTTTGTAGCCGCTGTGCAGAACCTTATCAATGGCAGCACCCGGATCCTTGGCCCCTTCATTTTCACTCAGCTCCACGAGAAGCTTGAGTACGGCGCTCCAGGCCTTCTTCGCCACTTGGGAAACGCCTCTCGGCAGAGGCAAATTCTTCAAGGATTTCAGATCCCCGGGCCCGGCCTGGGCCAAAGCCCCGATTTTGAGGGCCGTCACCTTTCCCACCCCGGCCTGCATCTGCAAAACACGCCGCCAAGAAACATCATCCCGCGTATTCACTGAAAGCCTCAAATGCGCGAGCACATCTTTGATGTGGGCTTGTTCAAAAAAGCGCAATCCCCCGCGCACGCTGTAAGGAATCCCCCGCCGCGTCAGCTCCAGCTCCAATTCCGCGGACTGATACCGGGCCCGGAACAGCACTGCCGAATGGTTCAAGGAGATTCCCTCTCCGCGCAATTCCAACAGCCGTTGGGCCACAAACAAGGCTTGCTGCCGCGCGTCAGTCACATGCACCACCACCGGCGCAGGTCCGCTCTGCTGCATGCTCGAAAGATCCTTGGGGTGCTGAAATGTATTGTTTAGGATGGACTCATTGGCAAGGTTCACGATCTCGGGTGTGCTGCGGTAGTTCCGCTCGAGTTTAAAGACCTTGGCTTGGGAATAGACCTGGTTAAAACTCAGAATGTTTTCAATATCCGCACCCCGGAAGGAATAAATGCTCTGGGCATCATCCCCGACCACCAGAAGATTACGGTGCAGGCTTGAAAGATTCCTGACCAGTTCAAACTGCAGGCGATTGGTGTCCTGGAATTCGTCCACGAGCACATAACGGAATTGCTGCCGCATTTGATCCCCGATGCCCGGGTGCTCCACAGCCAGTTGAAGCCATCGCTCCAGCAAATCGTCATAGTCCATCACATTGGCCTTGAGCTTGCGCTCGCGGTACTCGCTCGCAATGCGTTCCAGGGCCTCGGTGTGATCCAGGAAATGCGGGTAATGGGATTCAATCGTGGACGCGAGTTCCCTCCGGCAATTGCGCGACAGACTGATCATCGAAGAAGCCACTTTGGCCTTGGGGAAAAACTTATCATTCCCTTTGTAGCCCAGATCCTGCATGGAGGTGTCCACCAGATCCACGGCATCTTCTTCATCCAGGATCCCGAACTGGGCCGTATAACCCAGTTCAACCCCGTGACGCCTCAAGAGCATATTCCCAATATGGTGGAAGGTGCCCCCGAAAAGATGCCGGGGCCGCGTCTTGAGAATCAGCCCCACCCGCTCAAGCATTTCGCGCGCCGCCCGGTTGGTAAAGGTGACCAGGAGAATATTCTCGGAAGAAACTCCCGAATGAATCAAGTTCGCAACCCGGTAAACGAGGGTACGGGTCTTGCCGCTGCCGGGGCCGGCCAATACCAGGCAATAGCCGTCCCCTTCTCTGACAACCCGGACTTGCTCTTCATTCAGTGCAGATTCAAAATCTAGAGAGTGCTCCGGCGCTTCAGGTTGGACATGGAGTGAGTACTTTTTCACTTCTTACTCTGACGCATCTCGGAGAGCCCTGCAAAGACGGCAGCCAATCCCAGGAGGATCAGCAGGCCGGGGAGAGTCCCTTGAATCACCACGATCACAGAGTTCCCCCACCCGATGAGAAGAAGCACCCCCACAATCAGTGCCAATGCCCCTGCAATCAAACTTGAATTTTTGGACCGGACCGATGACGGCCGCTGGACGAATTCCTCGTTCACCCCAACACCTCCTCAGTTAAGATTAATGATTTCAATATGTTAGGAAAGATCTTCCCGGCTGTCAAGTCCAGTTGAGCTGGACTCCTATCCCGTTTCGTTTACAGCGATTGTAAACTGCATAAGCCACGCTCATGTCCTGAATTGCAAGCCCGGTTGAATCAAAAATAGTAATCTCTTCGTCACTAAGCCTTCCCTGCTTTTCGCCCAGAACCACTTCACTCAAACTCCCACAAATATCCCTCTTACGGATTTGCTTCTTGCGCAAGGGCACATTGACCTCACCCGAATGTAAAGCCTGGGTCCAGTCATCAATCCAAATGCGCGACTTTTTAAGCAGTGCGGCTGACAGCTCTTGCTTGCCCGGTGCATCTGCGCCGATCGCATTGATGTGGGTCCCCGGCGAAATCCATTTTGCTTGAACCAAGGGCCGCCGGCTCGGCGTCTGCGTCACGACAATATCCGCCCCTCGCACACACGACTCCACGTCCTTGCAGGCAATCGCCTTGCACCTGCCCAGAGACAGCGAATTCAACAAAGCCTTGGCCTCTCCCCGGCGCAGTCCCCAGGCTCTCACTTCCTCAATAGGAAACTGCTCCCGCAGCGCCTCCAGCTGAAAGGCCGCTTGGGCTCCTGTCCCCACCAAAGCCGCAACCCGGCTTTTTTTCCTGGCCAGATATTTGGCAGCCACACCCCCGGCCGCCCCGGTTCGCAGGCGCGTCAGATAGGCACCTTCCAAAATAGCCAAGGGTGTGCCTGTGCGGGGATCGCTCAGCAGCACAATGCCCATCACTGCGGGAAGCCCACGCTTGTGATTTTCCGGGTGGACATTGACCCATTTGATTCCTGCTATCTCGGGATGGCTTAGGAAGGCGGGCATGGCACGAAAATCACCCTTGAACTGCGGCAAATCGAGGTAAACCTTGGCCGGCATCCGGCTCTGGCCTCGACCGTAGGCTATGAAGGCCTTCTCGACATAGCGAATAGCCTCTTTCATCGTAACGGCCTTCTCAATGTGGGCCGCAGAAAGCACACGAATCTGCACCATATCTCTCCTGATTGTATATTGGACTCTGAGCTAAGCCTTTTTTATACTATGCCTATCTTGAGAACGCAAAAGCAAATCACAATCCTGGGTATCGGCAACGAACTGCTGTCCGGGTCCGTTACCAATACAAACGCCACTTATCTCTCCAGCCAATTGGCTCGCTTAGGAATTCTAGTGGATCGCCACGTGGTGGTGCCCGATGAACTGGACGTCATTGTCAGCGCCATCCAGGAGTGCCGGGCGCGCCAAAGCAGCGTAATCACCACCGGAGGACTGGGCCCCACAGCCGATGACCTGAGCCTGGAGGCGGTTGCCCGCTATTTGGATGTTCCCTTGGAGCCTTCACCCAGAACCGAGGCTCATATCCTCAAACGCATCGCCAACTACAACCAGCGAGCCAGCCGCGCTGCAGCAAAGATGGCCCAAATTCCGCGGGGCGCCTTGATATTGCTCAATTCATTAGGCACAGCTCCGGGGGTGATTTGTTCGCAGGATGAGTTTTTTGTCGCATCTCTTCCCGGGCCCCCCGTTGAACTCCAACCCATGTTTGAACAAAAAGTCCTCCCCTTTTTGGCCAAATGGGCGGGTCGCTCCCCCTGTTTTTTGAGGACGCGCTTGCGCACCGCAGGTCTTGCCGAGCCCCAAGTCATCCGTAAGCTCGGCCGCTATGCAGCAGGAGTGCCGGGAAAGCTCGGTGTGGGGATTTACACCAGCTACAACGGTCTCGATATTGTGTTAGAGGCCCTCACCCAATCAAAATCCAAACGCCCTCCGGCCCTGATGCGTGAATATGCCCAAGAAATCCACAGACGCTTGGGTCCTGCGGTCTATGCAGAGGCCGATGGAACTCTGGAAGCAATCATCGGCCAGCTTTTGCGCAAGAAGGGCTTAAGCCTCAGCCTGGCCGAGTCTTGTACCGGAGGTTTGATTTCTAAAATGATCACGGACGCCCCGGGTGCCTCGGATTACTACCGGGGTTCTATCCTCGCTTACAGCAATGGAATCAAGAGCTCCCACCTGAAGATTTCCGAGGCTCTCCTGCGTAAGCACGGGGCCGTCAGCGGGCCCGTGGCCCGTGCCATGGCAAAGGGCGTGCGCGAATCCATAAATACGGAGATCGGCGTTTCAATCACCGGAATTGCCGGCCCCACAGGAGGAAGCGCTCAGAAGCCGGTGGGAACAGCCTTTGTGGGTATTGCGGACAGCCGGGGCTCTCGTGTGCATCAAATCCGGGGTTACGGAACCCGGAGCACGGTAAGAAAAGGGCTGGCGAGCAAAACCCTCAACTTGCTTCGCCTCCATCTCCTGGAAAGGTGACACGTGATTCGCACCTTCATCGCAATTGAGATACCGGACTCCGTCAAACGCGCGCTCCAGTCCTTTCAGCAAAAAATCCAAGGCCTCCCGGCTCAGATAACCTGGGTCAAACCTCAAAATATTCATCTGACACTGCGTTTCCTGGGCGATACGCAGGAGACTGTTCTGCCCAAACTCAAAACGCTGCTGGAGGACAAGTGCAAAGGTCTGAGTCCTTTGAAACTCGAGTTGGGAGAATTCGGGGTCTTTGAGTCCATCCAGAACCCGCGGGTCCTGTGGGTGGGGCTCACGGGAAACCTCGGGCCATTGGAAAAGTTCGCGAGACAAATCGAGCTTGGGGTCAGGGAGCTGCGTTTCCCAAAGGAATCCAAACCCTTCAACGCCCATTTGACCCTGGGCCGGGTGCGCCGCGTCCCCGACCGCCGGCACATGGCCGAGGCACTCGAGCAAGCCATAGCCCTTTGGGCAGGGACTCGATCTGCTAAACCTTTTTCCCTGGAACGGGTCCATCTCATCCAAAGTGAGCTCAGTGCCAGCGGCCCGGCTTACACCCCTTTGTGGACTCAGGATTTTTCCGCGGAATCGTAGAGAACGGAACGGTTGGCAATCCAGTACTGCGCCCCGGAAATCACGGTCAGCAATACAGCAACCGCAACCAGAAGAAAAACCGATTGATTCAGCAGGGCGTCACGCTCTGCACTCCATTGCCCCTGCAAAATCCCCAGCTCGCGGACACCCAGGAACAGGACACTCAGGCCTACGGCCACCATTTGCGCCACGGTCTTGGCCTTGCCCCCCAGATTCGCGGCAATCACCTTCCCTCTTTCAGCCGCTACCAAACGCAAGGCACTGATGAGGAAATCCCGGGCCAAAACCAAGAGCACCAGCCAGGCTGGAATCAAGCCAAGCTGCACAAAGCCCAAAAAGGCACCGATCACCAAAATTTTGTCAGCCAAGGGATCCAAAAAAGCACCCAAGGTAGAACAAAGATTCCGGCTGCGCGCCCAATAGCCATCCAAATAATCGGTGACACAGGCGATAATAAATACAATCAACGCCAGGGCCTTAACCCCCGCCCCGGGCCAGATAATCAAGGGCAGCAGCAGAAAGGACAGGAAAATCCTGAGGACCGTGAGCCGGGTGGGCAGATTCATGCAGCGTCCTCTACCGGTACGGCCACTAAATCATATTCCAAGGTGTCAATCACACGGGCGCGCACAAGAGCCCCGGGATGTGTCTCTTCTGTTTTCAAAAAGACCTGGCCATCAATCTCCGGAGCATCTGCATAGGTGCGGCCCAGCCAGTGTCCCGGAGGATCGCTTGCGACCTCATCAACCAACACGTCCACTTCCCGGCCCAACCAAGACTGATTGCGATCCACAGAGATTCTCTGTTGCAGACTCATCAAACGGTCGTATCGTTCCTGCTTCACGGCCTCCGGAACCGGATCCGGCAAAACAGCTGCAGGACTCCCCTCTTCAGGCGAAAAAATAAAGGCTCCGGCCCGGTCAAAACGCAGTTCCTCCATGCCGTTGAGGAGCTGCTCAAAGTCTTCTTCGGTTTCTCCGGGAAATCCCACAATAAAAGCAGACCGGATAGCCACTCCGGGGATGCGCTGCCGGATCCGCTCCAGCAGCCGGTAAACCTGCGCACGGGTACCCTGGCGTTTCATCCTACGCAACACAGGATCTGCAAGATGTTGCAAAGGAATGTCGATGTAAGGAACAACACTCGGGACCTCGGCGATGGCCTCCAGAAGGGCAGAACTGAAATGTGTGGGATAGGTGTAGTGCAAGCGCACCCAGCGGTCCTGAGCAACTGCGCCGATCTTCTGTAATAATTCGGCAATTTTCTGTGTTCCGTAAAGGTCCAGCCCATAGGCACTCGTGTCCTGTCCCACCAATAAGATTTCTTGAACCCCGCGTTCTACGAGACCCTCAACCTCCTTGAGTATCGAATCCATCGGCCTGCTGCGGTGTTTGCCTCGAAAAGACGGGATAATACAAAAACTGCATTCATGATCACAACCCTCACTGATCTTGAT
Source organism: Candidatus Omnitrophota bacterium (assembly GCA_016929445.1). Taxonomy (NCBI): domain Bacteria; kingdom Pseudomonadati; phylum Candidatus Omnitrophota; species Candidatus Omnitrophota bacterium. The sequence continues at coordinate 16,237 of JAFGIU010000042.1, read as the reverse complement.
ATAGGAATAGTGTGGAGGGCTAAGCTGATACCGGTCCAGGGTGTAATCAAAGTTGAGAACCGTGGGATCCTCGGCAATAAACACAGGCCTTTGATGCTGCATCACGCGATCCACAATTTCAGGAATTTGGTCCCAGGCCGTGGTGCCCACAAAACCGTCCACCTCCGCCATCTCCTTGGGCAGCTCTTCACGATACCTTTGGGGCAGACAACCGGCCACAATGATCCCTTTGAGAAGCCCTTGGCGCTTGAGTTCGGCTAACTCGAGAATCGTGTCAATAGACTCTTGGGTGGCGTCCTGGATGAAACAGCAGGTATTGACGATGGAGATATCCGATCCTTCCACCGTAGGAGAGATTTCATAACCCTTTTTGCGGATATGCCCCAAGACAACTTCGGAATCCACCAAAGTCTTCGGACAACCCAGACTGACGATCGAGACCTTTGCTTTCCTACTGCCCCGGATCACGGCTGACTCCCTCTCGCGTGACCCGGATATTCCGCAACACACCCCGGCCCGGAGATCCGAAGTCCTTTCCGTTGACTGTGAGGCTCAAGGCATCTGCGTCACCGACCCACAGCCCAAAAGGCTTAAACGATTGCCAGCTGCGCTGAGTTCCTGCAGGAAGGATATCTTCAAACAGGATTTGACCATCGGAACGCAAACGCATCCAAACATCGCGTTTGGCCTCAACCCGCAGATCAATCAGGGAACTCGCCACAGGAAGGATTTGCTGGCTCTTCTGCTGTGGACTACCTTCGGTCCTAGCAGCAGGTTCAGCGACCTGGCTCATACCTACAGGCGCCACAGTCCCTTGGCCGCAGGAGCGCATCAGCAAGAGCAAAAGAAACCCAAACCCGATTCCAACAGCCCAGGGGGTCCAGGAAGGCCAAGCTCGCCAAAAACCGGCCACAATCCCGGGAACTGCGGGGCCCGGCAAGACCGGACTCGGTTCCGCTGATTCTTTGTCCGGCTGCGCCTCCGGTTTTTCAACGCGCTTCTTCTTGCGTTTCCCTTGATCCGGCTCCTCGGCAACTTTTAATTCTACATTCAAGTACTGTGCATAGGCTTTGCGGAAACAGCGCGCATAAAACTCCCCCAAAGACTCCTCAACCCGGTCCTCCTCCAACTGAGCCAATATGCGGGGGTGAATACGGGTCTCCGCGGCGATTTTATCGAGAGTAAGTCCTTGTTTGAGACGCGCCTGGCGCAGTTTTGCACCGAAACCCCTTGCCTCAGCATCAGGCGTCTGCTGTTTTTCTCCGGCAGGATTGACCCGGGTCTGCGTCGATGTCCGTGATTGGTTCTGGACGGAGTCAAACAGATCCGTTGGATTATCCGTCATAGTCACTCACCAGAATATCCCGGCCCTTTGCGCCTTTACTCGGTCCGACAATGCCCTCTTCCTCCATCATGTCCATAATGCGGGCGGCCCGCACATAGCTCAGACGCATCTTGCGCTGCAAATGCGATACTGACGCAACCTCAGAATCCAATACAACCCGCACTGCCTCTTCATAGCGCACATCTTTCTCACCCACAGAACCCTTCTCTTTGGCCGCAGCAGCCTCAAAAATCTCATCGTGAAATATTGGTTCCGCCTGTTTTTTGCAGAACTGCACCACGTCCTCAATCTCTTTATCCGTCACATAACAGCTTTGCAGACGCGTGGGTTTGTGGTCCCCCGGTTTAAGAAAAAGGGCATCGCCTTTGCCCACCAGCTTATCCGCACCGTTCATATCCAGGACTGTGCGCGAATCGGTTTTGGAAGCTACCTTAAAAGAGATTCTTGCGGGAAAATTGGCCTTGATAATCCCGGTAATCACATCGACTGAAGGGCGCTGGGTGGCCAAGACCATGTGAATCCCCACAGCCCTGGAGAGCTGTGCCAACCGAATAATCGCATCTTCTACCTCACGCTGCGAAACCATCATCAAGTCCGCGAGTTCATCAATAATCACCAGAATATAGGGCATCTTACCGTTGGCACGCACTGTGCTCGGCATACGAGAGTCACTCTTGGATTCATTCTCGTCTTCGGCCTCTTCTTCCTCTTCATCAAGCTCGCCATTCTTGACCTTCAGATTATAAGCCGCAATATTGCGCACACTGGTGCGGGCAAGCAAACGGTACCGGGCCTCCATTTCGGTAATCAGCCAATGCAAGGCGCCGGCAGCCTGCTTTGCGTCTTTGACCACCTCACACAAGAGGTGAGGAAGCTTGTCAAAACAGGCTAGTTCGACCATTTTGGGATCCACCATGAGCATCTGCACATCATCCGGCGTCGCGTTGAAGAGAACACTGGTGATAATCGAGTTGATACAAACACTCTTGCCTGAACCCGTCGTCCCGGCGATCAAGAGATGGGGCTGTTCAGTCAGATCACATGTCACGGGAGTTCCAGAAACGCTCTTCCCAATGGCGAGGGTAAGAGTTGAAGAGGCACGCTGGAAAGAGTCGGATTCGATGAGCTCACGCAAATAAACCGTTTGACTCACCAAATTCGGGACTTCAATCCCCACACGGTCTTTGCCCGGGATCGGGGCCACCACGCGGACACTCTGCGCCTTCATGACCAAAGCAATATCATCACTCAAATTAACAATACGGTTGATCTTAACGCCCGGAGCAGGCTGAAGTTCAAATCTCGTAATGACAGGTCCTTGTTCAACCTCCACGACCTTGGCCTCAATCCCAAAGTCGCCGAGCGTATCCTCCAAAACCCTTGCCAAGCCCTGAAGTTCAGCCCGGGTGCTTACGCCTTCACCGTTATGATCCGGCTCCCTTAGTAAATCCATTTGGGGGAGTTCGTACTTGCCCAGAAGATTTCGCTTTATCTTGGGGCCTTTGCTGCCGGAGGTCGCCGTAGAGCGCTGCCCGGAGGTCTTGGAAGCAGAGCCACGCTTGGCTCCTCTTGTCACAGAGACAGACCGCGGTTCAGGCTCATAGGCCTTAATTTCCGGCTCGTCCTCTTCCTCTTCTTCGTCTTCGTCGTCCTCTTCCTCGTCGTACTCCTCCTCTTCTTCGTCGTCGTACTCTTCTTCGTCTTCGTCGTCCTCTTCCTCTTCGTCCTCATCCTCTTCTTCGTCTTCGTCGTCCTCTTCCTCGTCGTACTCCTCTTCGTCGTCGTCTTCATACTCTTCGTATTCTTCTTCAGCCCTGTCCAGCTCCTCCTGAATCGCCACCCGCTTACGGTCCTCAAGAGCGTTCTTAATCACCGGAGCTGTGCGTTCCTTGACTGTCTTTGCCCTAGGCTTGCGCATCGCCCCCCGGCGGCGTGACCAGCCCTCAGTGACCGACCTGAACACAGCGTGTAAGCCCTCACCTGCCTTGACACCTGTCCAGACTGCGACATTCCAGATCTGCACAGCCACCATTCCAAAGACCGGGGCAAATAGAAAATCCGTGGCAAGAAGCAACGCAGCAACGGAGAGTCCTGCGGATAGGCACACTGAACCCGGACCGCCCAGAAGCGTGATGCCCCAATCGGAAACAGCCAGACCTACGGCCCCACCCCACGCAAAGCGGGCCGCAGGTTCAGAACCTGCGGCCACAGCTCCGAGACATGGGACTGTAAGAAACAAGAATAGGCTGGAAAGAATCTTGACCAAAGGATGAAGACGCTGGGCCTCCCAGAGGCGGGCGAGCCCCCAGAAGGCCAGCAAAACAGGGAGAATATACGCAGACCGGCCAAAGGCAACCCGGACCGGATGCGCAAATTGGGCACCCAAAATACCGACCCAGTTTTGAGTCCTGAAGGCAGGATCCGACGTTGTTGCAGAGAGATCATACAGGCTGTACGAAAACAGGCTCGCAAAAGTGAGTGCTGCGCCGACAAGCAGAAGGATGCCCACAATAACAGGCCCCTTGTCGCGCTCCAGCCAGGTATCACGCCAGGACATGCACCCCTCCCTTCAGAAAGGCTGCCAGCTTAAGCCCCAAACCTTATTTGGCTGTCTGCTCTTCTGCGGCCTTCTGCGCTTCCTTAATGCTGAGGTTGACCCGGTTCTGCTCGTCGATCTCGATCACCTTGACCGTCACCTCATCTCCCACTTTAACCACATCCTCCACATTCTTCACATAGGATTGGGAGAGCTGTGAAACATGAACCAGGCCTTCCTTGCCGGGCAGAACCTCGCAAAAGGCCCCAAAAGGCATAATCCGCTTAACAACGCCCTTGTAGATACGGCCCACCTCCACCTCTTCGGTAAGTTCTCTGATTTCAGCAAGGGCCTCTTCGGCCTTCACCGAGTTGGAGGAGGCTACCATGACCGTGCCGTCGTTCTCCACATTGATATTCACTTGATAGGTCTCAGTGAGCCTGCGGATGACACGGCCGCCAGGTCCGATAAGATCGCGGATCCGGTCGGGGTTGATCTTAATAGTGGTGATACGCGGGGCATACTCGGAAATGCTCTCGCGGGGGTGGTCCAAGCAGGCCACCAAATGGCCCAACATCTCTTGCCGGGCCGGATTGGAGGCTTGCAAAGCCGCTTCAAGCACATTCATGGACAGACCCGGCAACTTCAGATCCATCTGGAGCGCAGTAATCCCTTGAGCAGTGCCCGCGACTTTAAAATCCATATCTCCGAAGTGGTCCTCAATGCCGGCAATATCCGACAGCACCGCAAATTTGTCCCCTTCTTTGACCAGGCCCAGAGCCACTCCGCTCACCGGACTGCTGATCGGAACGCCTGCATCCATCAAAGCCAGGGTCGCAGAGCAAACTGTGGCCATACTGGAAGAACCATTGGACTCCATGATTTCCGAAACAAGACGGATGGTGTACGGGAAGGCTTCTTTCTCGGGCAGCATTCCGCGAAGAGCTCGCTCGGCCAAAGCCCCGTGTCCGGTCTCCCGCCGGCTCGTGCCGCGGATAGGCCGGACTTCGCCCACACAGAAGGGCGGGAAATTGTAGTGCAACATGAAATGACGGTAGCCGTCACCCACCAGCGACTCAATCAGCTGTTCGTCCGTACTTGTACCCAAGGTCGTGACAGCCAGGGACTGAGTCTGACCGCGTGTGAACAGGGCCGAGCCGTGAGTTCTTGGAAGAACGCCGACTTCACAACTCACCTCCCTCAACTGACCATAGGTACGCCCGTCAGTCCGCTTTTGCTGGTTAAGAATCAGGTCCCGTACGGATTTCTTCTCCAGCTGGTACAGAATCTCGGAAACCTGAGCAACGACTTCAGGATCCCCATCCGGGACCAAGGCTTCTTTGACCCGGTCCTTGATGGCGCTGCGCTTCGCAGAACGCTCTGCCTGATCCCCGTCATTCAGCCCGTCTATCTGAGAACCCGCAAGCTCCTTTACCTTGGCAACCAGTCCGGAGTCCAGTTCCGGAGTCACATACTTGCGTTTGGGCTTGCCGAATTTTGAAATGAACTCCTCTTGAATTGCGTTGATCTTCTCCCCTGCTTCAAGGCCCACTTTGAGGGCCTCCAACATGAGCTCCTCGGAAACTTCCTTGGCTCCGGACTCGATCATGTTGACCCCATATTTGGAGGTCGCCACCACTAAATCCACCTCAGAGGTCTCCAACTGCGCATACGTGGGGAAAAGCACCCATTCGCCCTCAACACGCCCGACACGCACCAGGCTCACAGGGCCGTCAAAGGGAATATCCGAAATCCCCAAGGCCGCCGAGGCCGCGATCCCGCCCAGAACATCCGGATCATGCTCGCCATCGCTGGCCAAAGCCATTCCGATAACCTGCACTTCTTTCTTGTACCCATCGGGGAAGAGCGGGCGGATCGGACGGTCGATTAAACGACAGGTGAGGATTTCGCGCTCAGTGGGGCGGCCTTCTCTCTTAAAAAACCCGCCGGGGATCTTTCCGGCAGCATAGGCCTTTTCGCGATAATCAACGGTTAACGGGAAAAAATCGATTCCCTGACGTTCTTCGTCAGCACCGGTGGCTGCCATCATCACGACAGTCTCGCCGTACTGCACGATCACGGAACCTCCGGCCTGCTTTGCGATCTTGCCGGTTTCTAGAATAAGGGTCTGATTGCCTATCTTGGATTCAATGCGCATGGACATAATATACCTCTACAAATGCGAATAAGGTGTGTGAAATTCCACGAACCATGGGATCACGGTTACCAGGGAGTTACTTCCGCAGATCCAGCTTCTGGAGAATCTGCTGATAGCGAGCTTTGTCACTCGTCTTCAGGTAGTCCAACAACTTACGGCGCTGATTGACCAACTTAAGCAGTCCCAGCCTCGAGTGATGGTCCTTGTTATGGGAGCGGAAGTGTTCGGTGAGGGAATTGATGCGCTCAGTCAACAGTGCAATCTGAACATCGGCTGACCCGGTATCTGCGTTGTGCAGCTTAAATCCTTCGATAACGCTGCCTTTTCTGCTCTTTGCAATAGCCACTACATTCCTCCTTATCTCATTTTCCTCTTAACTTGTAGCATTATAGAGCCTTAAGAAGGAGAAGTCAAGGCAGGCAACCCTTGCATGGAGATGGACTGAATAATTCTTAACTTTATTATTTATAGTAGGATAGGGGGATTTTGAAGCCACGTCTCCGGCCCTCCCAAGCTCCCCGGAACCAATCAAAGGATCTCAGGAGTTCTCCCAGAACCCTCGGCCGGGTAAGTAGGAGGGTGGTCCAGAGCGCCAAGTCATAGGCAAAGGCCCCGGGAAAGGCCCATAGAGCTTGAGGAAAATGCAGGTATTTGATCCGGAATCCATAGCGGTCTTTCAAAAGGCGCAGTTGCATGGTGGACGAAAGCCCGAGTGCGGCCCAGCGCCGCCTCCTAACTTGCACTGTGCCCCCGCGCAAGTGATACCCCAAAGCTCCAGGCACATGCACGGCTTCATATTGAGCGCGGCGCAAGCGTAAATTCAAATCCAAATCCTGATAAAATTGGGAAAGACGCTCATCAAAAAACTGTCCCTCCTCACCGACCTGTTCCAAAGCCCGGCGCCGGAACAGTGCTGCCGCACCCGGAGCCCCCATCCACCGGCGCTCCGCGGGGAGTTCTGCCAAAGGCCGGCCATGCCCCCTTTCCACAGGCCTGAAAACCCAGGAGAGTTGCTGGCCCGCAGAATCGACCCGCCCCCCGTCCATTGACAAAAGCGTGCCAAAGGCGACTCCGCAGTCCTTGCGTTTCTCTAATGCCTCAACCAAGGCCCCCAAGAAAGCAGCGTCTAAGCCCACGTCATCATTGAGCACCAGCACATACTTAGAGCGAGTTTGGGCAATCCCCTGGTTCTGCCCGCGGCTAAAAAATACATTCTCTTGGTTGAGAATGAGTTGAGCACTTGGTATGGTGGCTTTGAGGACCTCGGCTGTCCGGGAAGAGTTCCCGTTATCCACCACAATCACTTCGTCGGGCATGGTCGTTTGCTTAGCGAGCGCGCGCAGACACTGCCTCAGGAGTTCAGGCTTGCCGTATGTCACAATGACCACAGATACTGTTTTGTTTGCGCTTTGGAGTGTACTCATTGCCCTGCGTCCTTGGCTGCCCGGTTCTCTGTACACGCGGCTGGATTCAGCTTACCAACTCCTGCTCACCCTCACAACGGCCCTCATTCTGATCCGCCATTGGCAGAGGGCAAGAAACAGCTTAAGAGGCGATCCCTTGCTCGGGCTCTTACTGAGTGCCCTTGTCTTGGGATTGTGGGCTGCCACGCGCACGCATTCTGTGCCTGCCGCCCTGTGGATACTCCACTTGATCTTGCAAGCTTGCCTGATCTATGCAGTTGCCCGCTCTTGCGGAGACAAACTTCAAAAGCTTGTGATGGCCGGGACAGCCTGGAGCAGTCTGGGCGTGTCCCTCCTCGTGCTCTGGCAAGTCTGCTTTGGGTACACGGCAGCATTTGAAGTGGCCCTGCGCCTCGGCATCCAAGATCCCGGCGTGCTTAGATTCCTGGGAGCGCATCGAGCCTTCGGTCCCTTTGTTTCGCCCAATCTCGCAGCCGGTTTTTTACTCCTTGGGTGCGGTGTTTGTTTCGCCCACTTCCGCCACTGGTCAGCACGCGGCCTGCCGTTACTGGCTCTCTTGCTCACTCAATCCTTGGGGGCATGGCTCTGTCTGGGAACGGCATTTCTCGTGTTGTACCGGCACCAGAAAATGACTTCTTCGCGCAACCTCTATCGTTGGGCCCTGTTCTTGGGCACGTTCTCTGTCCTGTTCCTTTTCCTCCTGCGCCACGGCTCTTGGTCCGACTTTGCAGGCGCAGAACACAGCTTCCAAGGCCGTATCGCCGTGTGGGGAATCTGTCTGCAAATGATCCTGAGTCAACCTTGGACCGGTTGGGGGCTGGGTAATTTGGGCGCAGCCTACTCGCTTTTTTACCAACCCAATGCACTGCCGAGCAGTCTCGCTCATTCGTGGCCCCTGCAATGGGGAGTGGAAATGGGGATGGGCGGGTTGTTTTTGGGAACTTCAATCCTGGGAATGATTTTCTGGAGAACCCGCAATTTGTGGAAGGAACCCGAACTCAAATGGCTGGCCCTGGGAATCTGGGCGTGTTCTTTGCACTTCCTAGGCGATGTCGGGGCTGCTTTTCCCGAGCTCTGGCTGCCCTACTGGGCGATTGTGGGTTGCGCTGTACCGGCTCCTCCGGCCTTTGGAGCCGTATCCCCGGTGCAGAGTCACGGAACGCGCAAACAGCACTTTGGCAGCCAAGGCACAGAGTAACCACAGCACAACCTGCGTCATACACAAAGCCAGGGAGATAAAACCACTCCAGATTGCCCACACCGCAGCCAGACCCTGCAAAGTCAAAAGGAAGCCGAGCCGGCCGCCGAATTCCCGGCCCTTGGTACGCACGGAATTCCAAACATAGATCCCGATCAAGACCCAAAGGCCAGCCAAGCCCACCAAACCCATGGGCTGGATCAAAGCTGCTTCTTCAAAAGAGGCCATCCCGGAACTGTAAAGCCATAAGGTAGGCTGGGCCGTCCAAATCCAGTATCCGGTCAAAAAGACCATCAGCAGTGCTGCCATCAAACGATAGGGTGAGGCCTCTCCCTGGCTAAAACGCCACATGGACTCCAGCACCAGCACAACTGCCAAAACCGCACCCGCGCTCCACGCCTGGGGCTGAAAAGTGCCGGCGGCAAAAAGAACCCCGGCCGCCAACAGACTCCGGTACGGGTGGGTGCCGGAGGTCATCCAGAAAACACAGGCAAGCAGGATCAGAACGCTGGCAACCGGCCAGCCAGTCCCCCAATACCCCACGCCCAATGTACCGGGATGCAGGGCGCAAAAAACAGCCGCCGTGGAAGAGGCCAGGCCCTTGTTCCCGCTGATGATTCGAGTCAGCGCATAGACCAGCCCAATTGCCGCCAACGGGCTTAGAAGGTCCGGCAGGGAGCCCCAAGTAATCATTAGGTCCAACTGGGAACCGTAAATGCTGACGCCGCGAAACCAATCCACCAATAGCCGGCCGGCGAACAATAAGCCCAAAAGAATACCCGTACTGATCAAGGAGTGGAGCTGGCGCACAGGGCGGGGGCCGGTTTCGCGCATCCCGTCCTCCGAGATAAAAGTGTGTCCAAGCACCGGGGATTTGGATTCAGTCAGCAACACTTAGAACCTCCCTTCTCCTCGCGCCGATTTCCTCGGCAACTCTAGCCCCGTCCAGCAAGGTATCTTCCATGGACATGTATTCCCACCGGCCGAAGCGGCCCGCACAGTGGACTCCGCGCCCTCTCAAATACTTGCGAATGCACTCCACAGCTTCGCGCCGGCAACTATCATAGATTATATACCCAAAGCGCAGATTAAAGGCCTTCTCCGCAAGAATACGGTCTCCGTCCTCCAAGATCCCCACCTTTGCGAGATCTGAAAGGATCCGGCTCCGCACCGCTTCAAAATCCAAACCTTGCTCCGGCAAATACGTAGTTTCAGCATATAGCGAGCTGGTCCCCGGCGGATGAACGTTCGGCGAGAAATTTCCCGGGAACCCCACACGGTGAAAAATGAGATCCGGCTCAGGGTAATAAATCCAATGCTTGTCGGAGAGACTCTCCCGCGCAATCCCCAAACTTAGACTCAGGACACTGATGTAGCGAAGCTTATCAAAAGCCGCATCCACTTCCGGAGGCAAATCCCCCAAAAGATCCCTTACGGCCGGAAGCGGCAAGGTCAGGACCAAGTTCTCGTAAGACACCTCGGACTCGCGCCCCCCCGCGCACAGTCGCACGCGCTGGTTTGCCAGATCCAAACCAATGACCTCATGATTGCAGTAAATCGATCCCACCCGCTGCGCCAAACGGCCTGTCAAATCCGCAATACCCCCGTGAGAGGGATACCAAAATTCCGAATTATAACCCCAGGATCGATCCGAGTCGGAATAGGCCCCCTCGAAAGTCTCCTGCAAACTCGGTACAGGAATGAATCGATCCACCCACTCACAATTGAGATCCTTCAGGGGCACCTTCCAAAATTTACGGTTGTAAGGAATCATAAAGTGCTCGGCAATCCCCACACCAAAAGTGTCGTAAATCCAGTCCAGAAAGTATCCCTTCCCCAGATCAGGTTTGGCCTGCGCCGCCAACTCCCTCCCCCTCAGACAGTCCGCCACGATCCTATCAGGCAACCCATAGGCATTGGCTTGGAAAGGGTAGCGAGAGAAAGTCCCATGGCTATAAACCCAAGCTCTCCTGCGATGATGGCAGAGTTTTCCCTCGGTCAGGTCAAAGACCAGGTCCCTCGCGTAATCGGTTCGGAAGTGCAGCAAATGCCCGTCAAAATCAAACACAAAGCCGTTGACTTGCTCTGACCGGCATAAGCCCCCGGATTCCTTTTCCCGTTCGTACAGCACATAAGGTTCATTCATATGGTACGCGGCACTCAAGCCGGCCATCCCTCCTCCCAGGATCGTGACCGGCGGACCGCAACCGATATCAGTTTGAATGGGCAATATCATGAATCTCCATCCTTGAGGCCGCCCAAGCAATGGCTCCCAATAGAACCAGGGCGATCCCAATCAGAATTCCGCAGATCAAAGCCGGCGCAACGGGAAGCACCAAACCAATGAGAACAAAACCGAGGGTGAGTAAGTGCATCACCTTGACCTCCCCTCCCTCGGCACGAAACAAATGGGCCAAACGGTAGCTCAGATGATCCGGACTCTTGAGCACAATAGACTGTCCTTTTCGCCATCGCACCCAACTGACAAACAGCAGGTCAAAGAGAGGAATGGCCAGCAGAACCAACGGCGTAAGAAGAGCAATAGCGTTGGCTTCAGTTGCATAGCTATTCGCCAAGGCCAAGCCCCCCAAGAAAAAGCCCAGGAGCTGGCTTCCATTATCTCCCAAATAGATCCGGGCAGGGCGGCGATTGAACAGGTAAAACGCCAAACAGCTCCCGGAAAGACCTGCAGAAAAAACCGCAAGTGCCGCAGCTCCGGATTGCCAGGCAATGAACCAAAAACCTAAGGCGATGAGCAACACAACACCCACAGCCAAACCATCCAAAATGTCCAGCAGGTTGATGGAGTTAGTGAGGACGAGCATCCAAATGACTGTCAGGAGTATGTTGACCCAAGCCGGCAGAAAATAGATTTCAGTACGCAAACCCAGAAACACCATGACGGCTACACCCAGCGCCTGCCCTGACAACTTTCCCAAAGGCCGCAATTCAAGCACCGCGTCGTCAATCACCCCAAAGAACCATACCACCAAAGCACCGGCACAGAGCGCCACCAGTTTCTCAGGAACATCCGCATGAACGAGCACTTGTGCAAAACCCAGGGCAACGACGGGGATGGCCACAGCAAAGCCTCCGGCCCGGGGAGGACGCTGGCTTGCGCTAAGCCGCTGCACTCCGGCAAACTCTGAAGACCGGGAAGGAGTCAGAATCCATGCCAAAATACAGGTCACAAGAAAAGTGATTACAAAATACATGGAACCGGCTCCCCTGCACGGCGGTAGAGTTCTGCGGTCCGGGACACAAAGGCCTCTTGCGTATAGGCACTGTCAACACTCTGCGCGGCCTTTTCTTCAAAAGAGCGTCTGAGGGACTCCTCTTTCAGCAAACGGATTGTGTAGCCGGCCAAAGCCCCCCAATCCCCCGGTTCCACCAGATACCCATTCACACCGTGTTTAATCACTTCGGAAACTCCGCCCGTGTTGCTCACCACCACGGCCTTTGCCTGACGCATAGCCTCCAGCACAGAAACCGGAAAACCCTCCCACAGACTTCCCAAAACATACACATCCATCGCGCAAAGCAGCTCCGGGATATCCCGGCTCCACCCCAACAATCGCGTCTTTTCATGGAGACCCTTAAACCAGAGCGCCCGCTCGACTCTCTTGCGAAAGACACCGTCCCCCGCCCAGACAAAACGCGCCTCAGGCACAGCCCGGGCAATCAACTCAAAGGCCCTCACCAAATCCATGGGCGCCTTCTGAGCCTTAAGACAACTCACCGCACCCACCACCAAATTCTTCGGACTCCAGCCCAGGGCAGCCTTTGCCCGGGCCTGTCCGTTTGGATGGGAAAAGAAACGTTCAAAATCAATGCCGTATCGAATCAGTTCATACTGTTGGCGCTTTCCGATTCCCTGATTCAGACCCAGAGTTTGGTCTGCCTCGGAGACGGTGACTAATGAGTTTGTCACCCGGGCAGCTTGGCGTTCCAGGTTGAGAAACAATGAGCGCAAGGGGGCAGGCTGAAACCGGTTGAAGCTCCAGCCATGCACCGTGTGAACAATGTTCGGGACACCGGCCGCGGCTGCGGCAAAACGGCCGAGAATTCCGGCCTTGGGACTGTGCGTGTGCACACAATGCGGACGGGTTCTGCGCAAACGGTGCCTTAGGGACTGAAAGGCGCGGGCATCGTTAACAGGATGAATTTGCCGGACAAGAGACGGATCAGGGACAAAACGCAAATGGGGAATCTGGGATGCCTCCTCGGCGAGCAAGCCTTGCGGAGATGCGATCAGCTCGAGCTCAAATTCGCGAGGGTCCAAGCTCGACAGCAGATCCAGCGTGCTTCGTTGAGCTCCACCGAGCTCCATATGGGTAATGATATGGGTAAGCCGCAAAGTTAACCAAGTTTACAGTTGCACTTAAAACGTGTCAACACGAGCAGGCCAATCAAAAAGCCAAGACATACTGCAATCGGGATAACGGGCCCCTGAGGATTCTCCACGGTTCCTTCATCCTGAATCCAGACAGTGGCGAGATCCGTTTCCGCCACGGGTTTCCATTGAGCCCGGTTGACAAATGGGACCGGGAGCCCAGCGTCCTTGAGCAAAAGGGCGCATCGCGCGAGCTGCAAGCGCTCTATCGGGGTCCGGGGCATCCCAGGCAGAACCTCCTCCCACATCCCCGTGCTCGAGGCCCGGCCGGTCAGCGCGCTCAACAGAGCTGCCACTGCGCCGGAATCACACCAAATCAAATCGCCTTCTCCGGTATTCTGCAAAACCGCCCGGCTCAAGGCATCTGCCAAATCTCTATTGTACAAACTTACGTCATTGGTGCGCTCCAAACGGCTCAGGCCAATCGCAGCGCCCAGGTTCGATTCGCAAAGTCCCCACCCGTTGAGATAGGACGGGCAAAAAAGTTGAAGAATAAGCCACAGTCCGAGTGCCTGTTTGATTCCCCAACTCCCCTCGTATTTTCGAGTCCAGGCCTCCAAAACCAGCCCTCCCAGGATCGCCAAGGCCAGAAGTCCCTGCGCCGACCAAAACCGGTATGGGTAGTGGACGAGAAACAATCCCTGCGCCGTAAGCCAACACAACCAGTAGGCGCTCCGGGCCCTTCTCTGCCTGATGCCCCATAACACACCGGCCCCGCCCAAGATTAAACAAAGGGGGACCCATTCGATAAGAGAGGACTCCATGCGCCGGACCGGCTCCAGCGAGTCATGGTGCTGCAAGACATAGGACCACCAAGGGAAGCCCAAGAGCGCCCCCAGGCACACCGACTTCCAGGCTGCTGCGCGAATCTCTGAGTTCATTAAGCCATAGAGCAGCAAAGCAAGCCCTCCCATCACCGCCGCACCGGTGTGTGTGTAACAAGCCAGACTTAACCAAGCCCCTGCAGCCAAGAAGCCGCGACGCTGCAAAGCAGCATAACTTAACCAACAAAAGGCTGTTGCCAGGGTGAAAGGCAAGGTGTAGGAAGACACCAAATAGAGAGTATAGGGTGCGGAGGAAACGAGAATACCGAAAAAGGCATGGCGCGGGCTCAAACTGTGTTCCAAGACAAAGGCCAAACAAAACAAGAGAAGAGGAAAACTCAAAACCCCTAAAATCCGGAAGACCTCAACCAGAGGAATCCCCGATTTGTTCAGCGCAATGACCCCCAAATGAAACAACGGAGGGTAAAGATGCGGCCGTCCTTCGGGTGCAAATTCCCAGAAACCCCACAGAGGCACGCCGCCGGCTGTGTCAAAGGCCCGCACCACGGCCATATGGTAATAACTATCCAGGAAAAGCGGAAACCGGGAGTAGTGGGCACAAGAGAACAGCAGGGCCAGCAGAATGAGAATCGCGGAAAGACTCCGCCAATACCTGTCTGAGGAAGAAGAAGTGTGAGCGAGCAAACCTATAAGCCGAATTCTGTTCCCGCAACGGTATGTGACGGGAGGTGACCATTTATCTGGGATGCCTGTTGCCAAGCACCTCAAGCGAGCGACCCGGGAGTTCTAACGTGAGGGGCACACGTATCCGCTGCGCATGGCAGTGGACTCCTCCCCTATTTGCTCTTGCTCCACCTAGAGATTGCCGCGTTTCACTCCCCCGCCGCAGCATTCCGCCAACCGAGTCAGCGGTGCAAAGCTGGGGGCATCGTCACTGTGGCTCGAATCCGCACCTCACGGTGGACGGGCATTACCCGCTAGGTTGCCCTGTGGAGTTCGGACTTTCCTCTCCCCGCCACGCCATGCGGCGGAGAGCGGTCACCCGGTTTGCTCACCCACGACTCTTGAAAAAACTATAACGCTGACGCGCATCCAAGGCTTCATTGGCCAGGCGATCGGCCTCCTTGTTCTGCGCACGCGGCACATGCACAACGGCAAAGGACTCAAAGGACTTGGCCAAACCCCACACATCCATCACCAGGTCCTTCAGTTTCTCGTCCTTAACCCGGTATTCCCCCTGCACTTGCTTGGCCACCAACTGGCTGTCCGTATAAACCAGTACGCGTTGGAGCTTTAGACTGTGTGCTTTTTTCAGGGCCCAGATCAGAGCCGAGTATTCCGCCACATTGTTGGTGCTATGGCCGAGGTATTTCTTAAAGCGGTGGAGCACTTTGCCTTCAGAGTCTTGGATTACGCCGCCGATGGCGGCAGCCCCGGGATTCCCCCGGCAAGCACCATCCACGTAAATCCGGTGGGCCTTACTGGGATGCAGCATCAGGGCTGACTTCACTCAGAGCGTCTTGAAGGTAAAGGATACACCCGCAGCTCCCACACTCAACAAGCCGGTCAGTCAAGGAGATATCATTGATCAGTTGGGGAGGAATCCCCATAAAACAAAAACCGCAGCTGCTGCCCCCGGAGACAGGCACCACTGCAGTGCCTCCCTTTGAGCGCAGAATTCGCTCATAAACAGCAAGGGCTTTCTTATCACATTTGGGAAGAAGCTCATCCCGCTGCGCATGGAGACTCTCGAGCTTGGACTTAATTTCAGCACTCTGTGTCTCAATTGCCTTGCGTTCCTCAGCCAACTTCTGCTGGTCCTCATCGTGGCGGATCTGGGCTGCTTGGAGCCGGCTCTCAGCCGCCTCGACCTTCTCCATGGTCCTGATGATTTCTTCCTCTATCAGGGAGCCGTCCGCCTTGTGATTCTCGATCTCAGTTTTGAGCGAGGAATACTCGCGGTTGGTCTTCACCTGGACAAGCTGAGCCTGATATTTCTGGATGGCTTGCTCTTGCTCCCCGAGCCGGAGCTCCTGTTCCTTCTGTTGGAGCAGAAGTTGCTTGCGCTCTTCGCCTGCAGCCTGTAACTCATCTTTCAGGCGCTGCCCCTGGGCATCCAAACGGCTGAGGCGCGCGGGTTGCTTGCTGAGATCAGCCTGGATCCGGTAGATATCCTTGTCAACGGCCTGAATGGCCACTAGAACGGGTAAGTATGAATTCATGCCTTCTCTCTTGGTGTCGTCAAATGGTGGGCGCAAGAGGATTCGAACCTCTGACCTCTACGATGTGAGCGTAGCGCTCTAACCAACTGAGCTATGCGCCCTAATGGGGTATAACCAACTGCCCGCCACACTTCATGGCGGGTTCGCCACGCCTTGTGGCGAAAGCTATGCGCCCT
>JAFGIU010000041.1 GCA_016929445.1 Candidatus Omnitrophota bacterium | reverse complement strand
GCCCCGTTCCGTGCCCATACCTCAGCGGAGTGGTCTATCGCCTCGAGCTCCGCCGCCGCGCCCTCGATCTCAGCCCGACCCACAGGCTCCACGAGGATTCCGTCAACCCATCTCAGATCTTCTTTCTCTGCGTACTGTTGCTGCCCGGGCTGGATATCCGTTACGCCCGCGAGATAGGCGCGTATGTTCTTCGCGGCTTCGTACCACTGCCAACGGTCGATACTCAATCCGGGAAGCAAGAGGATCGGCCACCCGGCCCGGTAGGCGGCAATCAGCAGTTTTTCGTAATAGGCATTGCCCAGGATCTCCCCTTCCTTCCATGCTGTGGCCGCAATCACCAGGCCGTTGGCCTCGGCCCGCGGCGTATACAGCAAACCCTCTTTAACCACAGGATTGCCGGCCGCGTCAAAGGCCGGATCCCGCAGCGCCAGCTCCAGCTCGCGGGGATCCCCACCAGTATCCAAACGCTCGTTCCGGTTGGCAGCACGCAGTCTTGCCATCTTTTCGTATGCTTTGCCGGAGGTTCCGGACGCAATATCTCTTGCATACCATCCCCGGCAGTCCGGAGCAGGATAACGAAGACTCACTCCTAAAGGTGCGCCGTTAAACATGGCATCCGTCTCCCCCGAAACCGGACTCACGGAAGCAAAGGGCAGGGCGATCTCCCGGTCAACGGCAAGTATTTCCAAAAGATTGGTGACACCGGCGCGCACGCAATCCGTCAATCGCTGGGCGGAGAAGGATGCCTTCACCACCCACAAACCGTCCGGCGCGTCCTCCGTGGGCCAAGGCTCAAGAGCTGCCTGGGAAATGTCCAGAGGATGGCCTTTGGTTTGGCTAAGGAGCGGGCCGTAGGCCTGCGGCTCCCCGTAACCCCAGCCCGGACTACCGAAGTCATTGACTTCATGCGCAACGATCTCGTTGAGGAAGTGGCTGAAATCCGTCAGCATTTCTGTCCGGCGCTCAGCCGATACCTCGGTGGCCGCCAGCAAGAGCGCCTTGAGCCAGGGCCACAATTCTGGTTCCGAAAGCATCCATTCCAGAGCGCTCTCGCGGAGAAAGATCTTTCCTTCAAACGTGACGGAAAAAAGGGCATAGGGCAATCCGCTCTCAAGAAGCTCCTGTCTGAGTTCCGGCAAGCGGCCTTCCTGCACCTGGTCCCTCAACCCCACAATCACGTCGCTCTGTTTCCGGCGCTGCTCCGGAAGGAAGTCGAGGAGAATCGTGCCCAGTAAGGGGCCCGCATCCTTCACGCGCAACCAGTCCACGTGCCCCGTGTAAACTTCAGGCATACGGTCCGGCTCGATTCCGGCCCAGTCCATGAACTCCCGCATCGATTTGCTGAACGATTCGGTTCCCAGCCTGCTCCAACTGCCCGGGGGCTCGCCCTGCTCCACGAGATGCTCCTGGATTTGCAGGACACGCCGGCCGGCCTCGGATTCCGCCAGAGGCACACGTCCCTGCGCGTCAATCTCCAATCCGTGCACCGAGGCCACAATCGAGGCTTTGTTTTGCTCCCATCCCGGCACCCCATCCGAGGAGACGGCAAAGAGATCCCGGTCCGGATCGACTCGACCGGCCACGCGCGGGGACCAAGCCTCCGCGCTCTGTTTCTTCTTGGCGGCAAAATCCCTCGTCGCTCTGTCTTCCATCTCTTCGTAACTCAGCACGTCGGACCAGGACCGGATGCCGCGCAACCTTGCCACCTCACGGCGCAGCAGATCTACTTGCGTTGCGGAAAGTCCGCGAACCACCCCTGGGCGCGTCGCTTCAAGACGGCCCAAAATCACGCTTACGTAGTCGGCTTCGGAAATTCCATAGGCGCTGTACAACCTCAATTCGAGCAGCTTCTCCTTGCTACGATAGTCTCCGGGGTGCCCGCCCTCCCCATACAAGTAGGGAAGTCCCGAGTCGGACAAGCGGACATCGACGCCTTGCTCCGTCAAGAGCGGTGCGAACGGCAGCAGGGATCTCCCATACCGGTGATAGGCGGATCTGGAATCCTCGATGAACTCCAGGAAGGGGTCTATCCGTGACAATTCTTCCGAATTAAAAGACCATTTCGAGTCGCTTCGCTCCCACCGCAGCTCGGGCAGGCTCAAGTTAGGAAGCTTGACCCGGAGAAGACTGTAGATAAGGCATTTTTGGAATACCTCAACCGAGCCATAGGCCGCCGGCGACAGCGGCAAATGCAGATCGATAGTGTCTGCAATCGCGCTAGGCTCGTCCGAGAATCGGACCACCTTGCCATCCCCAGGAGCTGCCTCCGGATGATTCCAGGCCCACATGCCCAGCGTGGCATATAGCGCGCTTTGGTAACTTGGGGCAAGATCTTGCACGTTAAACACGTTGAATTCTCTTTGCAGTTCCGGGGACATCCTCTGCTGCACCTGCCATGCATTGCCTTCAAGATCAAACTCCAACCGTAGAGGCAGGTATCCGCCTATTCCCATATCACTGACTTGCATGCCCCATCTCTCCAGCACCTTGGCCGTCTCGGTGGCGACACTCCGATCCATGGGGTGGAATCCGCCGCCTAGAACTCCCGCAAAAACCCCCGTGAATTCGGCCCCCTTGGTGTCCAACCATCTTAAAATTGCCTCCAAGGATTCCGGAACGTAGTCGGACCTGCGTTTTTCCAGGCCGCTGTGATCCCCCCATACTCTCTTTCCGTGCAGCAGCAGAATATATTCGGCATTCCCGATTCTAAAGGGGCCGATACCCGCACCCGTGCACCAATAGATTTCGTCTGTGAAGACCTTGGAATACCCATCAATCCCCAAGGGAACGAGCACAACAGACTTTTCGATAACCTCCAATTCAGCACTCAATTGATCGAACATCCGCAGATTCGTGTAAATTGCCGGGGATATGTCCTGGGGGGAAGCACAGAAGAACTGGATGGGTTCACGATCTAGAGAAGTCGATTCAAGCAAGGTCTTCTGATGAAACGTGATCTCTTGGAAAACAGCCTCATCAAAAAGGCACGAAGGGACAGGCGTCTCGGGAGGGTCAGCAGGCAGCGGTTTTTCTGACGCCACCTCGAGGAGCATGTCAAACAAACCTTCGTAGTCCATCTCCCCGGTGCTTCCCGGCCTTCCCAGCCGCGCCAGGAACTCATGAGCGAGGATGAAGGAGAGTTCCTCTTGGGTCCGGAGCGTGCCGTCGGATTTGTAGGCAAAGAGGTGGATGGAGTGGCCGCCGGGATGGGCTTGGATGCCCTCGATGGGCGGCTGTTCTTTGCCTTGTTCATTCAGGATAAAGGCAATGGGTTGGTGGGTTTCGTCCTTGGCCCCGCCCAGTTCGAGGCCCAGCAGAGGCCGCAAGCCTTCCTCTATAAAGCCGTCGTTCAAGCCTAGATTGCGGAGGTGTTCGAGAGCGCCGTTAAAGACGTTTTCACCATACACTTCGGTTTCGCCCTGCTGAAGATGCACGTCTTTCGCAGCTTTGACCTCCGGAGGCGGGGAGCGGCCCGTGTACGGCGGGTGCTCCTCAATCTCTCCAGGCCTCCACTCTGCGTCCGGTATTGCTTGCTCATACACCCACGCCAAATAGGCGTCCAGCTTTGGCTGGTGATCGGCCGGATCCATGCCGCGGCCGTCTTCTGTGGAACTGAGATCCCGGGCCGGGGATAAACTGGCCTCTCCAGATGCCTCAAGAGGATGCATGAAGACACTAAGCTGAATCAGGTTTCCCACTCGATAGCCCATTTCAGTGAGTTTCGCGTAGATTTCGCTAAGGTAATTGCGAACAGTAGCCGCCTTTAAATTCAAGCTGGTAGCAATCTCCCGGGCGCTAAGCCCTGAACCGGCCAGCAGAGCCACTGCCTTCTCCCGGTCGCCCAAAGAACTCCATGCAGCGTGGGCTTGCTCGTAAGACGTGCCTGAATCCGGCATTAAGAATGCCAGTTCCGAGCGCGTTGCGCCCTGCATGCCCAGTTCTCTGCGGATCCTCATGAGCGCGGATCGGACCGCGTCTTCCGGCATGCCCTCCCTTTGGGCAATTTCAGCATTGGTGAGGCCCTCTGCAAGCGCATTTAGAATCGACTTGTCCTGTTCAGCCAGCCGCAACAGAGCTTTGGCGCGCGCGGCAAATCCCCCCTGCTCGGCAAGGAACCGGTCCAGTTGATCCATCAAGACTGCAAGTTCCATTGTGTTGGTAACAGGAAATCCGAGTTGCCTCAGCTTTCGGTAAATATCCGAAGGAAAGTTTCCGGCGGAATACCTGGAGAGCCCAAGATTGAGCACTTGGTTGGCCCTCTGAGGCTCAATATTTAGAGCAAGAAGCCGGGCCACCTCCAGGTCCCGGTCTGTAAGAGTCCGTAACGCTTTAAGCAGATCGTCTTCCGAGTACCGCGGCACTTCGTAGGACTCTGCGGCCATCTCTCTACCGGGATCCATCACAGAAATACCGGCGATTCTCTCCAAGGCGGCTGCCCATGTTTCTTCAAGCAACTGCTCTCTGTCTTGAAGCGCCTGTCCCAGACGCAACGCCCGGGGACGGGGCAAAAGATCCCGAGCGTATCGCCAGACGAATTCCAGCACCGGAACTGCTTTCCCGTTCCTGCCGTTTAGTGTCTCCCCGGAGCCCACCAGTTTGGCCGCCGCATTCCCGAGCATCGTATAGATTGAGGGAGTATCTTCCAGAAGGACGATGCCGCCGATCTGCTGCGGAGGCACACCCAGGGCAATGAGCCAGACATATACCGCTTCGGTCCAAGTCAAGGCTTGGGTAGCTCCATCAAAATGGCTTGCGGACATAAGCCGCAGGACCGGCTCTCTCCAATGCCCGGCAAGAGGATAGGCGCCGCCCTGCCATCTGGCGCAGGCAAGCAAAGATGCGGTTTCCGGATCCTGCAGAAGCGCCATCTGCGGAAACTCTTCCTGCAGTTCTTCGGCCACCCTCCGCAAATCGAACTCTTCTGCCTCAGCCAGCCGGATGTCGCGGAAAATGCGCTCCAGCAGCCGGCCTTGGCGGCTCTCTTCGAATACCTCCCCAAGAACGGGTTGTGACGGGGAGAGGCGTCTGGATGAAACACGGCTATCCGCATCCCCGAACTCGTGCGGCATGACTTGGTTCAGAGTCTCAAAGGACATCGCCTCAAAAAGCTCCACAGTCATGTGGGCTGCGTGCACGTATTGACCATCCACATTGCCTCCCGTAGTGCCGGCGTGGATGTATAGCTCCTCTCCGTCCCTGTCGATCAATGCATAACGATTCTCTCCATATCCCTCGGGCTTTTGAATGCCTGCATACAGATACACATAAAAGGACACCCCTTCCTCCGGGAGCGCCTCTGGATGCGCCCTGTAGAATCGCTCCAACTTGCCTTTGATCACGTCTGGGATTCCGGAGCGGCCGCCGATACGGACAACACCGCCTATATTCTCGATGATCACTTCGATGGGCTGAGTGCTCTCGTCACTCCACAGACGCTCCAACAGCCCATTGGCCAGCTCATGGAATTCCGCGTTGTACGTCCCCTCAGTACCGAGGTTGTGGGGGGGAGATGCTGTGATCGGATAGATTAGGGAAACCTTGGCGCCGGTCACTCGGCCCTCTGTATCAGTAACATTTTCGAACGTGGTGCGCCGACCCACCTCATATCGATCTTGCATGAGCGTCGTAATTCCTAGTCCAACGCCACCCAAAGTGGACTTG
This sequence comes from Candidatus Omnitrophota bacterium, assembly GCA_016929445.1. Lineage (NCBI taxonomy): Bacteria > Pseudomonadati > Candidatus Omnitrophota > Candidatus Omnitrophota bacterium. Next base: position 78,335 of record JAFGIU010000041.1, on the reverse strand, counting down.
CCCTTCTGTCTGAGCCGCCTCATGGCCCGCGTATTTGTCCTGGGGAAGAAGTCTGCGATGCGATCGCGCCAGTTCGGCATATGGTCAAATCCAGTCCCATTGTCCGTCACTTCGATTCGTATCTCGGTTGGGCTGGCAAGAATCTCTACATCGACCTTCATGCTTTCGGAGGAGTTCCATTCTTCGCTTTCGGAGCGAACAATCGCTGAATCCACCGCATTCTTCAGTGCCTCTCCAATGCTGATGTATAGGTCCCGTATCATTCCGTCTTGAAGCTGTAGCAACTCTGTTGTTGCGATAACCTCAATCAACTGCTTTGCAAGGGCAGCAATCCTGGCACGAAGCTCCAGCTCATATTCAGTGTACTTCCGTCTGGAGTCACCCTCTGCCTCGAGGGCGCGATTGAACTTATCCAGCATTTCAAGGTTACTGAAGTCTACACTGGCTGAGAAGACAACAGTGTGGCCGTTTAGCTCTGGGCTTGGATGGGACTCCGGCTCATCGAACACCCCACGTCTCCACCAGGAGTCCACAAAAGCCACAGCTGTGGAAATGACTGCAGACCACTGCACCAGATACCCCAAAACATAGAGAGAAAGACCTCCGCCTCCTAGGAACGTCGCCGTGAGGATTCCGCCTCCGGCCAGACCCATTCCCAAGTAAACCAAAATACGAACCGGCAAAGGGGCCTGTCTCCAGCCCTCTGCCAGTCGCTCTTTCCAAGTGAGACGCGGACGCGTTTCTTGAATGTTGGACTGCGTAATGATCTCACCGCCTTTGATGACCGACGGCCCTGCGTCAGATTCCGCTTTTCTGATCCAGGAGCTTATATCCCTTCGGACTTTCGGGGCCAAGTTTAAACCGTGATCCTGCATTGCGGTGAAGGCTTCAGAGACCCGCGCCATTAACGGAGGATCCTGCTCCACTTGTTGCCTGACCGGCGTGTCCAGCACCGGGCTATCGGAAGCTCCAATCATCATCAGCAGTGTGTAGAAAGCATCCGGGTCACTTGTGGCAAGTTGAGCCCAGTCTTCGAAGCCCGGTTGTTGGGACAGACTCGAATAGGTCCTTAAAACCTTCGCCATTCCCCCCTGCTCGAAGAACTCCTGGTCCCATGCGTCCCGAATACCCTTTTCAAAGGTGGCTTTAGTGGCGAGTTTACGGTGGGACATAGATCCCCACGGGCTATGCCCTCGGGATGACGCCATCGCGTCAGATTGCTTCGCCAGCGCTCGCAATGACGATTCGGGCGCGGGCGCAGCAAAGGAGAAATCCGCACTCGTGAACAGAAAGACCTCTGCCACACAGAGTGCAATAACCCGTACCCAAAATTTGCGTCTGAATTGGCTGATTGGCATGAAGACCCCGAGATTCCCCGAATTCGTGAGAGCCCTATATATAGGTAAAGGGAGTATATCACTGGGACAATACTTCTTCAAGAGTCTTCCAAAGATTAATTAACATGAATAGTTTGAGGGTGACTCTTTTAATATATTTATTTGCAAGAGCTTACAACATTGATAATCTGTGGATAACTTTAACAATCAGGGACGGTTCTCGCCTACTCTTTGCCCCACTGTAGGTTACGAGAGGTCCGTCCCCTCCTTGGGGGGGCGGGCTGAACTCGGTGTCATTGCGGGGGCGAAGCCCGCGGCAACCTGTGTGGAGGGCAGGACAAAGATTGCTTCGGCTGCGCCCCGTAATGACGGAGGCTTCGGCGATTCCCGGGTGTCATAAATTATCAGGGACGGTTCTCACATAATTGCAATGGCAGCAATGTGATAGCGAGAACCGTCCCTAGAATTAGGCTGCGGTTTTTTCTAAGAACAGCGTCTGGGTGGGATACGCGAACTCAATGCCCTCGCGCTCAAAGCCTTCCTTGAGGGCCCAGTTGATCTTCTGCTGGACGTTCATATAGACGTTGTAGTCCGGGGAGTGAACGTAGTAGACGATTTCGAAATTCAAGCTGAAATTACCGAATTCCTTGAAGTGGCAACGGTCCAGGTGCGCCTCTTCTATCCCCTCAAGAATCTCGGCCGCCATCGGAGGAATTTTCTTGAGCTGTTCCAGAGTCGTCTGGTAGGTGGCTCCAACACTAAAGGCAATGCGGCGCTCCCGCATCCTTTTGAAGTTGCGGATACGGGAACTGGTGAGATCACTGTTGGGGAACACAAGTCCTTCGCCGTGCAGGCTTTGCACGCGCGTCGTCTTGAGCCCCACATGCTCCACCACACCGAGTAAATCGTCCACAATAATGAAGTCGCCCACACGGAAAGGTTTGTCCACATGGATGGAAATGGCGCTGAAAGCATCGCCCAAAATCGCTTGTGCGGCAAGGGCAACAGCAATACCCCCGATCCCCAAACCGGCTATAAACGAGGTCACATTAATACCCAAGTTGCTCATGATAAAAAGCACGGCCGCAACCCAAAGAGCCCCGTTGATAAGAACGCCCAGAAACTGGGCCGAGGCCTTGGCGTCAAGCGCATTCTCTGGTGTTTTACCCAACCATTTCTCCATCCCGTAGCCGATACAAGACTGCAGAATACGAACGGCCCGAAAGCTGACAAAGACCACCAGCAAGATGGCGAGGATGCGGTCCAGCGCCGGGTTCAAGACCAGATTCCGTGTTCCAAAATAAATAGCCACAATAAAGTAGAGATGCCAGCGTATCTGGGATATGAGACCCACAAGAAAGTCGTCGAAATCACTGGAAGTGCGCTCTGCCAGGGCCTTGATCTTATTGAGGAGAACCACCTTGATAAAATAGAGGAAAATCAGAATGCCGATCAGGCTGAAGACAGAGATGAGGTAGGATTGAACGGAATTCCCTAAGCACTGCAATTGCAAAATTTTAGAAAGCTCAATGTTCATAGTCTATGTTCTCCATCTTTATGCCGGTGCCCCAATCTGCGCGCATTATAGCATGGTGCCAGGCACCGGTGCCTGGCACCGGTGCCTGACACCGATTATAATGGACTCCAACTGAGGAGTACCCAATGCCATCCAGAAATATGCCCGCATGGGCCACTCAAGTCCTGAGCCGCTTCAACGCGGCCTTCGGTTTGATGAGTGTCATTCCGCTCCTGATCTGCTGTTATCTCATTACCGTCAAGTTTTTCACCGTGCAGGCCCTCGAAGGCCTGAGCGGCGTCTATTTCCTGATGGGCATTATCATTGCCCTGCTCGGTTTGGTCTTTGGCCGCGGCATTCTCGTGCAAATCATCGAGGATCTGGTGGAGGCCAACAATGAAATGAAGCGCCTCTCGGACGACCTGGAAACTTCGAATGCCCAACTGCATGTGGAGCTGGCCGAGCGCGAACGGGCACAGACGGCTCTGCGCCAAGCCAATGAGCAACTGGCCTGGCGGGAAACCGTGCTGCAGCAAACCGTCAGTGACTTGCGTGACGCCAACCGGGAGCTCGCTTCGGCCCAGCTTCAATTAATCGAGTCGGAGAAATATCAATCTGCAGGGCGTATCGCCGCCCAGATTGCAAGCGAGGTGCGTAATCCGCTCGGCACCATCCTCCCGGGCGTGCAATATCTCAACAAGAATGTGCAGACCATGCCTGAGGATTGCACCAATGTGCTGCAGGATATTGAGGAAGCGGCCCATCGCGCCAACGATATTGTCAAAGGCATGCTGGACTTCTCCGTGACTCAGAATTTGGAATTCAGCACCGAGGAGGTCAACTCCCTGGTCCAGCGTTCGCTGTCCATGGTGGAACGCCGCCTCTCCGAAAAGAATATCAGTCTGGTACAGGAGCTTGGGGAGGGCCTGCCGCCCGTCCGGGTGGACACGCTCAAGATCGATCAAGCCCTGGTCAATTTGCTCATGAATGCTTTCCAAGTCACTCCCCCTCAAGGCACGCTGAGTATTCGCACTTATGCCAAAGAGGCGAGTGAAAGCGAACAAGCAGCGGTGGGCTGGCGCCGCAACCGCTTTGCGCCGGGCGAGCAGGTTGTCCTGGTGGAGATTGAGGACTCTGGACCCGGCATCTCCGAAGAAAACCTGCCGCGCATTTTTGATCCCTTTTTCACGACCAAACCCACAGGGCAGGCCACCGGGCTGGGGCTCTCGGTCACGCGCAATATCGTGGAACTGCATGAGGGCCAGGTGGAGGTGGTCAACCGCGAGGGCGGAAGGGGCGCGCGCGCCATTGTCCGCTTAAAAGTTTCCGCCCCACGGCGAAAAGGCTAGGGCCCGCGCACTTATGCTTCAAAAAATTTCCAAGCAGGAAATCCTTGAACTTGTTTCCCAGGACCTCGGCATCTCCGAGCACGACAAAGACGAGATGGCCATCCCCTCTCACACGCACGCGAATCCCTTGATCCGATGGCTCATGTGGGAGCGCTATAGAGCCATCGATCGCATCGGTGGCTTTGGCAAAGACACGGCCGTTTTGGAATTCGGATGCGGCAGCGGAATCTTCTTGCCCACCTTGTGCGCCAATGCGGACAAGGTGTATGCGTTGGATTTATTCCCTCAATATGCGCAATGCCTGTGTGAGCAACGCGGATTGAGAGTCGAATTCGTTTCGGAGCTCTCCCAGATCCCGGAACGCAGCTTGGATGTGATTGTGGCAGCCGATGTCCTGGAGCACATCAGTCCTTTGGAACCCTATTTGCAATCCTTTCGCTCCAGGCTCAAAGCGGGCGGGCGGCTCTTGGTCTCCGGCCCCACTGAAAATTGGGTTTATAAAATCGGCCGGTGGGTCGCAGGCTTCGGAGACAAGGGCGACTACCATGTCACGGACATTCACCGCCTCAAGCCGGCAATTTCCCAGGCCGGCTTTGAGCTGCGGCACACAACCGCGCTGCCATTCCGGCTTCCACCCCACCTCTTCCTGATTTATGAATTTGTCGCTACGTAAGCTCGCACCTTTCTTGCTGTTACTCGGCGCCTCCCTGATCGCCTATGCCCACAGCTTTCATGTGCCCTTTCTTTTTGATGACGGCCCCTCGATTCTGGACAATCCCTATATCCGCCAACTCTGGCCTCCGTGGGTCACACTGCTGCCTCCGCCCAGCGCGCCCGAAGCCTGGAGGCCGGTTGTAAGTCTCTCATTAGCAATAAATTACGCAATAAACGAATTTTCTCCGCGAGGGTACCACATCCTGAATTGGGCGGTGCACACCGGTGTGGGGTGGGCCCTTTTTGTTTGGCTCCGGTCGGTCTTCGGTCTGCCGCGGCTCGCTCGCCTCAATGAGCGGGCCGCAGACCTGGCTCTGGCAATCGCGCTTCTGTGGATCGTGCACCCGTTGCTCACGCAAAGCGTCACCTATATCATTCAGCGCGCCGAGTGCATGATGGCTCTTTTCTATGTGCTGACTCTGTACTCAGTCGCCCGCAGCGCCAAGTCGCCCGGCTCTCGCGCCTGGATGTGGGCTGCGATCGTCTTTTGCGGCCTCGGCATGTTGACCAAACGCATTATGGTCACTGCCCCGGTGATGGCGCTGGTGTACGACCGGCTCTTTCTTGCAGAATCCTGGAAGGAACTTTGGAACAAACGCCGGGCCCTCTATCTTGGATTGTGCGCCACTTGGGCCCCGATGCTTTTGTTGATGTGGATGTCGCCTGAAGCGGCCCATCCCGGCTATGGATTCGGCATGGCGGAGCTCAATGCCCTGGACTATGCGGCTTCCCAACCTGCGGTGATCTTGCACTACATACGCCTAGTAATTTGGCCCAGTCCCCTGGTCTTTGACTATGCCTGGCCAGTGGCAAAAACCACTGCTGAAATCCTGCCCTACGCGATTGCAATCCTGATCCTGCTCGCTCTGACAATTTTCGGACTCCTTCGCCGGCACCCTGCGGCCTTCTTGGGATTTTGGTTTTTCGGTCTGCTGGCCCCTTCATCGAGCTTTGTCCCCATTGCCGACTTGGCGGCCGAGCACCGGATGTACCTGCCTAGTGTGGCACTCATTACGGGAGTCGTGCTGGCACTGGACTATTTTGCACAACGCAAAGCCTTTTGGACCGCGGTCTTGCTGCTTTGTATCCCGCTGACGATTCTGACACTCGACCGCAACCGGGATTACCGCAGCGCTGAGGCCATCTGGAAGGACACAGTCACAAAACGGCCTCTCAATCCGCATGCGCAGTACAATTACGGTTCTGTCCTCAGCGCCCAAGGCCGCTTGGACGAGGCCCTTCCCTATTTGTTCGAGGCCCTTCGCCTCGATCCCACTTATGCGGATGTAAACAACAATATCGGCGCGGTGCTCGGGCAACAGGGGCGATTGGATGAAGCTGAGCCCTATTTTTTGCGCGCTTTGGAAATAAACCCGGACTTTGCGGATGCGCGCCGGAATCTTTTATTGCTCAAACAACTCGAAAAACCTTGATCTTCCGCGCATGAATCCGTAAATTGAAAGAAGTAATGAATTCTCCGAAACAAATCTCCAAACCGGCTGTCTTCAGTATCCTCTGTGGTTCGCTCTTCTTTATTCCGGTCATCGGAGTTTTGGCGGGATGCCTGGCCGTGGCGCTGGGCACCGTCGCCTACATCGGAATCAAAGCGGATCCCACGAAACTCCGCGGCAACGGCGTGGCGCTCGCCGGTGTCCTCTTCGGCATTGTGGGCATGATCGTCATCCCTGCGCTCTATGCCAGTCTTGCCGGCCAGGCGCTGAAAAACCTCGATGTGGAGGAGCTCAAGGCGAATTACAAGGTAGAACTAGCCAAATCGGAACGGGTCGTTCCTCAATCCCCCTAGAGAAAAAGATCTCCGCAGGTCATCCAACTCGCGGCAATAGCGCGGCTCAAGCCGGCTGCGCATGTACGCCAAGCGACGTCTGGTTTTCCGCGGCAATGCATGATCCCGGGTCTTGATGACCACCATGAAGGGGACGGCAAAGGTCGTGTACACGCGCACATGAGCCGGTAAAGTCTCCTCAGCCAAATGCTTGAAGTCTTCCAGCTGAAACGCAGCGCGAAGCGAACGCTCATAATCTTCGGTCACATGCCCAGGCTGGTTGGGAGCATCCATTTGACTCATAAAAGTCACCGTCTGCAGGGATTTGACCAATCCGAAATCCGCCAGGTAGACAGCGCCTCCGGGACGGAGCACGCGCGTGACCTGCTCAAAACAGGCGCGCAGATGATCGCGACTCGGCAGCTGGTGCAGGGACATGGTGCTGATGACCGCATCCGCGGAGTGGTCCGCGAGGCCGGGAAGGGCAGTGATGTCCTCTAAGGCAAAGCGGACATTGGACAGGCCCAGGGACTCCACATGGGACTGCGCGTGGCGAAGCATGTTTTCTGAAAGATCGGCCCCCAAGAAAGTGATATGCGGGTTGAGAGCCGCGACTTCGGCCAGCAAAGTGGCGGGGCCACAGGCGAAATCAACCACATTCTTGGCACCCTGAATGACCTGGGAGATGCGCGCGGCATGAAAAAGATAGGACGTCCCCAGGGTCCCGCGCCGGCGGCCGGCCGCGACATAAGCCTCAACTTGCGCCGGCTCGTTCATGACCATGGTGGGCTCTGGCTCACGGGTCAAAGTGCGGGTTGCCGTCACCTCACGGATTATCGTTTTTAACAATTCCAGCCGCGACATAATCCGCTCATTTTACCACGGTGTTCAGCTTGGTGCTGGCGAAGTTCTCGTTCGAGTGCATCCCAGTTTCCACGGGGATGTCAGTCTGATGCGGGGCAGCTCTGCTATAATGTCTTTTTATTCTGGACTCGTGAAGGAGGGTACCAAGTGGCTGAAAAAGTCCTGGTGGAAAAACTCCGCGACTTTGATCCCAAACTCCTCATTCTCGATCCCATGCTCCCTGACGGCGGCGGCCTCCCGTTCATGGAGGGGCTGCGAACACGTCAAAAGCTTTTTTGCCCTTTAACCCATGCCCAGATCTAAGTTCGCTACCCTCAGCCCCGGATTGCGCACAGAGGAACTCCCACAGGGAGGTCTGCGCTTTGTCCTGGAAGGGGCACTGGATACCTCTACGGTCCCCGGGCTGTGGCGCACGGCAGATACCCTGCTAAAGAATCCCATCCCTCGTTTGGAGGTAGACGCCAAAGGTCTTCAATCCTGTGACGGCCACGGGATTGCGCTGCTCGTGCACTGGTGCCGGCACCAGTCCCTCGCTCAGCACGAATTCCATGTCGAAGGCTTGCGCAAGGAATACAAGGCCCTCTTTGAGCTCTTTCCTGCCGGAGAATTCAGAAGTATCCCCGAAAGCGTGCACCATCCTGTGAATATCCCCGAAGAAATCGGGGAAATCGTCCTGAACGGGCTGTCCGATATCCGCAGCCAAGTGGCCTTTGTGGGAGAACTCGCAATGGCTGTGGTTTGGGCATTTCGCCACCCCCGCCAAGTGCGATGGAAAGACGCCTGGCTGGTGGCAGAACAAGTCGGGGTCAACGCATTGCCCATCGTGTGCCTTATCGGTTTCCTGATGGGACTGATCATGGCCTTCCAGTCGGCCATCCCCATGAAGCAATTCGGAGCAGATGTCTTCTTGCCCAATCTCGTGGGACTGGCCATGCTGCGCGAGCTCGGCCCGCTCATGACTGCCGTGGTCCTCGCCGGCCGCTCCGGCTCTGCCTTTGCCGCGGAAATCGGCACCATGAAAATCAACGAAGAGGTCGACGCGCTCAACACCATGGGCGTGGACTCCCTGCGTTTCCTGGTCCTGCCGCGCGTCATTGCCGCTGTGGTCATGATGCCCCTGCTCACCCTCTTTGCGAATGTCGCGGGTCTCATCGGCGGCCTTGTCGTTTTCCTGTCCATGGGCTACCCCTTCATCACCTATGTCAACCAACTCAGCGCCATGCTCAAGGCCTCGGATCTCTGGGGAGGGCTCATCAAGGCGCTCGTGTTTGCCGTTTTGGTGGCCAGCGCCGGCTGCCTGCGCGGCTTAGAGACTCGCCTGGGCGCCAGCGCAGTCGGCGTCTCCACCACACGAGCGGTCGTCAGCGGCATCATCCTGATCGCGGTTGCCGACGGCGTGCTCTCTGTGGTCTATTACTACTTGGGGATTTGATTAATGGTTGAAGAAAAGCAGTCCATTGTGGAAGTCCGGAATCTAACGACAGGCTTTGGAGACGAAATCATCCTGAAGGATGTCTCCTTTGACGTCCGCCGCGGCGAGATCCTCGTCATTCTGGGCGCCTCGGGCAGCGGCAAAAGCGTTCTCCTCAAACACATGATCGGCCTGTACAAACCCTTTTCAGGGGAGATCCTGGTCCACGGCCAAAATATCGGCTCAGCCGAAGGAGAGGACCGGAAGAGACTACTCATGAGCATAGGTGTTATGTATCAAAACGGAGCACTCTTCGGCTCGATGAATCTGTTGGAAAACGTTCGGCTGCCCTTGGAAATATTCACGGACCTGCCTCCTAAGGCCCAAAACCTGATTGCGATGATGAAGCTGCGCCTCGTAGGCCTGGATGCGTTTTCAAAACACATGCCTGCTGAAGTCAGCGGCGGCATGAAAAAACGCGCCGCCATTGCGCGGGCCATGCCCCTGGAACCGGAGATCTTATTTCTGGATGAACCCTCGGCGGGATTGGATCCCATTACCTCGGCGGATCTGGACGAACTGATTCTGAAGCTTTCACGCACCTTAGGGATCACTTTTGTGGTGGTCAGTCATGAATTACCAAGCATTTATGCCATTGCGGACCGTGTCGTCATGCTGGACAAAAACAAACAGACGCTCGTTGCCGAGGGCTCCCCGGAGCAACTCCGGGACCATTCGGACAACACCTGGGTGCGGCAGTTCTTCAACCGCTCCCCGTCGGGTGAGGAACTCAACTGATGGCCAAGCGAGCCAATTATTTTAAAATCGGTCTCTTTGTGATCATCGGGATCACCCTCGGACTGATGAGCTTGGTTTATCTGGGCGCAGGAACGGTTTTCCAGGAAAGGTATTCGGTCGAGACCTATTTGGACGAATCCGTGCAAGGGCTGGCTGTCGGTTCCCCGGTCAAGCACCGCGGCGTGAACATCGGCAAAATCGATGAAATCACCTTTGTGCGAAACACATATCACAAAGACGAAGACGATCCGGGGTTTGCGAAATTCGGTCATTTTGTGGTCATTCGCTTTTCCACAGAGGAAAATTTTTTCGGGCATCGCCCCATTTCCGAAATGCGGAGGCTGATCCAACGTAATGTCGAGCAGGGCCTGCGCGCCCGGTTGGCTCCCGAAGGCATCACGGGACTCGCCTATTTGGAAATTGATTACATGGATCCACAACGCCATCCGGCCATGGAGATCGATTGGGTGCCGACGGCACTCTACATCCCTTCGGCGGCAAGCACCATGAGCCGGCTCTCAGAGACCTTCGATGAATTGAGTGACAGCTTCAAAAATGACTTAGCGCCTGCCATGCGCAATGTCCGTGAGGCAGCAAAGGACATGCCCGAAACCATGCAAAATCTCAATCGCGTTCTCGCGCGCCTGGACCGCATGATGACCAGCCAACAGCTCAATCTCGAAGAATTGTCCAACAACCTGCGCATGACCAGCGAGGAAATCAAAGAACTCGTCGAAAAACTCCACGCCCATCCTGCGCAGGTTCTTTTCGGCGGCCCACCACAAAGACCAAAGGTGGTAGAAGATGAGTAATCGACTTCCCTCCGCACTTCTGCGCGCGCTCATAGTTGTCGCTATTCCGGTGCTTGCCGGCTGCATTAGTACCGGCAGACCCCCCAGCATACAGACCCAATACGGCTTGGATCTCTTGCGCAATGCGCCCAGGGAAACTGCCGTTCCCGGAAGCGTTCTCAAAACACGTTACTTCACCATCTCACCCCGGTTCAAGAAATCGACATTTCTTTACAAGGTAAGCCCCGTGACTTATTCCGGTGACTACTACAGCGAATTTCTCGTCTCTCCCAATGCGCTCATCGCCGAACAAGTCCATCTTTGGTTGGCAAATTCCGGACTCTTCGAACATGTGGTGGACGCAAACAGCTATATGAACGAGACCCACTATCTGGAGGGGGACATCCTTGCGCTCTACGGGGATTTTTCAAAGAAGGAACAACCCATTGCAGTGCTGGAACTGGGACTCCTGATGCTCAAGAGACAGGGGAATGCCCTGGAACCCCTGATACAAAAACGCTACCTCAAGAATATTCCGCTGGTCCGGCCTTCAGCCCCTGCCCTGGTCGAGGGATGGAAAGAGGCCCTGTCCCAAATCCTGGCCGAATTCGAAGCGGATCTTCAGCGCACTCAGCTTTAGGTCTTCTTGTGGACCAGTCTTATAATTAAAAAGTTTGATAAGTTCTTTATTTTTATCTCTTCTTGTGGTATACTTCCCCATTATAATACACGGATCCAAGTGCCCAGCCATGGATGCGTAACTTATTATTGTGAAGAGGGTTACAGTCTTTTTATCCAAAAACCCATGCACCTACTCAGAAAAACCCCCTGGTTTAGGGCCCTGGGCCTGATCCTGGCACAAGTGCTGATTTTCAGCGCTGCGCCCCCCTCCTTTGCGTCTGAACACACGCACCAACTCGCTACCATTGCGAGCTTCGAGGGCAAGATTCAGGACCTCAATACTCTGCGCAACTGGGCCACCAGCCGACAAACCTTCAGCACCATACTCGGCCTGGCTCAAGCACAGCACATGGAGAAGCTTCTCAGGGAAGTGGTGGAAACCGACCGTTCCACCCACTCATACTGTACCCTCGTCCTGTTGATGACCGCAGCAAGAGAAGGCCATCAACTCCGCAATTTGGACTGGGCTAATCAACTGGCGCGTAATGATCCTGCTCTGATCAAGGAAATTAACGGTCTTCTGCTCGGACCCGGCAGCGCGGCATCCCCTGAGTCCGCCACAGATCCCGGCCTGAGCCAAGTGCGTGCATGGCTCAGCAATATCCCGGGAATACCCGACAATCAACGGGAAATGACTGCAACAGACGGACCCGGCTTTGCCAAACGCCAAAGCGGGGAACGCATTCTCGCCGACAAGGCCGATCAAGAGAGACATATCGATGCCTGGTTGCGTGTCGCTTATGCTCTGAATCCCAACCAACCGGAAGACCACCCAGCAGTGCAATCGGCTCAGGAAGCCGGATTCGGAATTCAACCCCTGCTGGACTGGCTGGAGCAAATCCCCGGCCTTGTCCCGGAGATAAAAGAGGTACTCCTCCATCTTTATGAAGAGCAAGGCGGGGAACTCTTCCCCAGGCAAATCAATCTCATTGATCCGGCAACTCCCTATCAAATTCAAGGGCCTGAGGACATACCGGTCCTGATTCGCGACATTCTGGAGTGGAACCCGGAGCAGGGACTCCAACTCACCGAGGCTTACCGGGTGCCTCCGGACAGCGATCAACCCGCGCCGCTGCTTATAACACCTCTGGATAACGGCCTGTATCAAATCCGCCCCAGTTATGGAATGCTCGGCCATGTGGCCGAACGCGGGACGATTCACATCAACCGGCAATGGCCCTCTGAAACCCGGCCCGGCCAGCTCGAGGAAATCACACCGGAACGCTTTTGCCGAACAGTCTTTCACGAACTCACAGAGTTGTTGGCTCCGGAGCTGGACGGTGAAGATCTGGAAGCCTTGTATGCCCACCTTCTTCTGGATATCCATCCGGACTATTTGGCCCCACTCAATCAGGGCGCACTGCGCCTGGCTCCTATCCTGTACGCGGAGCGTCTGGCTGCACGGGCGGAATTGCCCGATGTCTTCTTAGGGAACAACAGGCTTTCAGAAGCCGAAGTGCGACAGACTCTCAGAAATGCCTTGCTGCTATTCTTCCGCTACAGCGAGGAGGCACCGGAAAACCCGCAGATGGACTTTTGGCAGTCAAGAATCAAGAACTTGGACGGCATTCAAGTGCAGTCTGTGGAAGGTAATGACAGAACAGTGCGGGCGGATATCCTGGCAGATACGCTTGTCTTAACGTATTTGGCTCCTGGCCACCTGCGTCATATTCTACCCGGCATCTACAACATCCGGGACGCCCTTTTCGCTTTGGGCAATTTAGACCCGCACAACTACCTGCCCCTCAGGGTATTTGTCCCGCATCCGTTGCAATCCGAGCTGGCAGCGTTCCTGCAGGATGCAGTGCGCCCGCAAGTAGATGATATGCAGAACCGGCGGGTATTGGATCAGGACGGCCGAAGCAGCATCGATCCCCAACTGAGAGAGCTAATACAGAATATCAATTCGCTGGAAGACCAAATCGGGAGAGGAAATGCTCCTCCGGATCAAGGACGCACAGACCTGGAAGACATCGCCCGCAGTGTCCAATCGCTCGACAGAGCCACTCGAACAGGCTCCTATCTCCAAACCTGGCTGGCGCAACTTGAGGCGCGATTCGTGGCACTCCATGAACTCCGGCAACAAATTGCCCAATTCACGGATGACACCTGGCCTCCCGAGTATCTCAATCGCATGAGGGAAGACCTTGTGGGTCAATACAGGGACATCCAATCCGAATTAGAGGCCGACCCCGGTACAGTCCACTCCGTCCGAGTGATACGCCAGATGCAGAACCTGGACCGGGAACTGAGCCTTGCCCGTTTTGAAACCCGGTTGGCCGGTGCCGAGGCTGAAGTGGCGCGGCTCAAACGCGAAATAGACGAGTTCACCGAATTTTGCGGCGGGTACACCGGTACACAGTTCCTACTCGTTCCTTTACCGGACTATGAAATCGGAACATGGCTGGACCTCACAACACGCCTGGAGTATTTCAGAAGGAGAGCGCAAAACATCCGGGAAGGAGATCAATACGATCGGCAATCAATGGGGAGTGAATACTTCCCAGCCGGGATGGCTTCAATGTTTCTTTCTGATCTGCTCCGAATTGGAGCACCGGGCGATAACCCCTCCATTCCTGACGCGCTTCAGGAGCTTCAGCGATTCCGGAATACGGTCTTCGAACGCCTGGGCATGCAGGAAAATCCTTCCGGAATCCACAGATCCGGAAGAGCATCAGCCAGAAACCAGTTGAAGATCCTCGGCTTCTTTTTCCAGCGGTGGAGTGCCCTTCCCCTTGGGGTCGTAGACCCGCGTCTAAACGAGACAGCCGCCGAGATCTGGGACAGATGGGAAATGCACATAGCGCTGCTAAACGAAGCAGATCAAGAAACTGCCGGTGCCTTTGAGGACCTTGACTTCGAAGAACTCGGCAGGGATCTTGCCGTTGTCTATGCCTTGGAGCAGGAGAATACCGCGGCTCTGAGACAGCGCAGAGCGCAAAATATCCAGCGCAGGATGCTATTTGACCAAAACGCCCAAACAGCGCACGGGTTGATCGAACAATTCAAAGAGGAGTGGAAGGAACTCGAACGCCGCCATCGCATCCTTTGGACCCTTTCTGGGAGGTTCGGCGATTCTCGGGCAGACGAATTCGATCACTTGGAAGAGCTTTCCGGACTCAGTCTAAAGGTGCTAATAGACCACTTGGGCGATCAATACCAACGAATGTATACCGGCGATCTCAGGACAGCGGATCTCTCTGACGGCGACAATGCTACTCAACTCTACCGGTCAGCCACACAGGACTCACTCACAACACTGTCCTACATGCGTACACATGAGTATCCGGACCTCTTTTCTCAGGCCCTGAAGGTTCTCTGGACGGAAGCGCAGGAGTGGCGGCAAAATCCATGGGCCATCACAAATCCCTCTACAGATGTGCATCTGGTATTTTACGATTCTCCCGCCTCTTTCACTCCCGAAGAATTGGGGTTGCAAGGGAACCACCAAGATACGGTCACGCTCTATGAAGCGCCCAAATCCGAAATCTTGCAGGTTTTCGAAAGCGGACTACGGCAACTGTTCTCTATCCTAGCGGATGCAAGAACTGCAGAGACGTGGGACGTAGCTGAGCCCATCTATGAGGAACTCTGGGACAATCTATTTGCTTGGGGCCATGCCATGGCAAATTTCAAGGAAACGCAGATGCAGGATTACGATCCTCTCGCAGCCCGGTCCGACCGGGCCTTGATGGTTGTGCCGGCTCTTCAGCAGGACGCAGACAGTGCCTTGGACCTTGAATCTGCGTTATAAGGTCGCGCTGTTCTTCTCTAGACGTGACCCCCGCGATCCAACACCATCACACACAACAGCACAGGTAAGTAGAGAATACTCGCCAGGAAAAGGCGGCGGGCATTGGCTTCGGCGCGCATCTGATATTCCTCTTGCGGGAACCAGTGGGCTATGATAGTTCAAGGAAGCTGAAAGGAGTGTGTTCGCTTGCATCGTTTGGATGTGGCCCGCTGCGCCCTGAGTGTGGGCGTGGCCTGGTCATCGTGCATCTTTTTGATGGGCCTCATGGCCCGAAGGGGCACCGGCGTGGAGCTGGTACGCCTCCTCTCGCGGATCTATCGGGGCTTTGGGCCCTCCTTCCGGGGCCTGCTGCTTGGATCCCTGTGGGCCCTGGCCGACGGCGCCCTGACCGGCGCCCTCTTTGCCCTGTTCGTGAACCTCTTCTGAGCCCGTTTCACGGTGTCAGGCACCGGTGCCTGGCACCGGTGCCTGACACCTGCTAGACTACAAGCATTTGGACATGCCTGACAGGGACGAATCCATGGATCTAAAAGGAAAGCGATTTTTGGTGATCGGAGGAGCCGGATTGATCGGTTCCCACACCGTAGACCAACTCCTCCAAGAGGATGTGGAAGAAGTCTGCGTGTTTGATAACTTCGCCCGCGGCTCCAAAGAAAATCTCAGCCAAGCGCTCAAAGACCCGCGCACCCGGATCTTTGAGCACGGCGGGGACATTTTGCACCCGGAGCTCTTGGATGCGGCCATGAAACGGATGGACGGCGTCTTCCATTTTGCCGCGCTTTGGCTACTGCACTGTGAGGAATACCCCCGCAGCGCCTTTGACGTCAATATCAGAGGGACCTTCAACGTGCTGGAGGCTTGCGCCAGGAATTCCGTCAAAAGACTTGTCTATTCTTCATCCGCCTCTGTATACGGAGACGCGGTTGCCGAACCCATGACCGAGGGGCATCCTTTCAACAACCGCACGTTTTACGGAGCCACCAAGATTGCGGGCGAGGCCATGGCCCGCGCCCTCTATCATCGCTACAAAAAAACAGACTCAGCCTTCGACTATGTGGGACTGCGCTATATGAACGTGTTTGGCCCGCGACAGGATTATAACGGCGCTTATGTTTCGGTGATCATGCGGATTCTGGATCGCTTGGACGAGGGACTGCCGCCTATTCTTTACGGGGACGGGTCTCAGGCCTATGATTTTGTGGCTGTGCAGGATTGTGCCGCGGCCAACCTTTGCGCAATGAAGTCCGAGACCGTGGATTCCTTTTACAACGTAGGAACGGGCAAGAAAACCACGCTCAAAGAACTGGCTGAACTGCTTCTGCAAATCACGGGATCCAAGCAGAAGATTGTGTATGAGGCCGCCGGACCGACTTTTGTAAAAAACCGCGTGGGGTGTCCGCAAAAGGCTCAAAAAGAACTCGGGTTCACTGCATCGGTCGGACTCAAGCAAGGGCTTGAACGGCTTGTGGAATGGCGTAACAAGGACAAAGTAGGAGCGGCCCTTTGAATAAATTGCGCTCGATTCAAATTTCCCAACCCTGCACCGGCGAAGAAGAGTGGCAGGCTCTCAAAGAACCCTTGATGTCGGGATGGATCACCCAGGGCCCTAAAGTCGCCGCGTTTGAACAGGCCTTCGCTTCGCGCCACCATGTGCGCTACGGACTCGCCGCAAGCAGCTGCACCACCGCCCTGCATTTGATCCTCGCCTCCCTGGAAATCGGCCCCGGGGATGAAGTCATTGTCCCCGCGTTTACCTGGGTTGCAACCTCCAACGCCGTGCTCTACTGCGGAGCAAAGCCCGTATTCGTGGATATTGATCCTCATACATTTAACCTGGACCCCAAGTCTTTGAGTGCAGCAATCACCCCAAAGACCAGAGCCATTATTCCGGTCCATCTTTTCGGTCTCTGCGCTGACATGAATGCGATCGCTGAGGCCGCGCAAGGTATTCCCTTGGTGGAAGATGCGGCCTGCGCTACGGGCAGCA
The DNA here is from genome assembly GCA_016929445.1 of Candidatus Omnitrophota bacterium. Taxonomy (NCBI): domain Bacteria; kingdom Pseudomonadati; phylum Candidatus Omnitrophota; species Candidatus Omnitrophota bacterium. Next base: position 61,350 of record JAFGIU010000041.1, on the reverse strand, counting down.
CTTACAAGGGCCGGCCCGCAGGGGGTTTGGGAACTGCCGCCGCGTTTTCATTTCATCCGCGCAAGTCGATTACCACCGGCGAGGGAGGCATGGTCACGACGAATGATAAGGCGCTCGCCGAATGCGTGGCCAAGCTCCGCAATCACGGAGCCGAAATCTCGGAAGAGCAGCGCCACCAAGGGCCGCAGCCTTATTTGCTGCCGGACTTCAACTTATTGGGATTCAACTACCGGATGACGGATCTTCAAGGCGCTGTCGGGCTTGTACAACTCGAAAAGCTCGACACCATGATTCAGGATCGAGCGCGCTGGGCTGCCTACTATATAGAGGAACTCCGGGCTATCCCCTGGCTTGAGCCTCCCCGCATTCCCGCTGATTGCGGGCATGCCTGGCAATCCTTTATCTGCACGGTGAACGAAACCCATGCTCCTTTTAGCCGGAACGAACTCATGGCCAAACTCCAAGAGCGCGGCATCAGCACCCGCCCCGGCACCCAATGCGTTCCTGATCTCGGGTACTATCGCAATCAGTTGCATTTCAATCCGGAAGACTACCCCAATGCACTGCGATGCGCGCAGCAAACCCTTGCGCTTCCTTTACACAACCGGATGCAGGCCGGCGATTTCGGATACATTGTGGAAACGTTGACAAAGTTGTCCAACGGAGCGGATTGACGTGTGCGGGATTGCCGGCATCTTCAACCGCTCAGGCAAACCCGTCTCCCGGAATGCACTGCAACAAATGACGGAGGCCCTGGCGCATCGCGGCCCGGACGGCCAGGGGCAGCACATTGACAACAACCTCGGTCTTGGCCACCGCCGCCTTGCGGTTCTCGACCCCACGCCAAACTCGCATCAGCCCATGCAAAGCCCGGACAGCCGCTACACCCTTTCTTATAATGGAGAAATCTACAACTTTCGAGAGCTCCGCACCGAACTCGAATCCTTGGGCTACCGCTTCCGCTCAAGCGGAGATACGGAAGTCGCTCTTTACGCGCTGATGGAATGGGGAATTGACGCGCTATCACGTTTTAACGGCATGTTTGCACTCGCCTTTTGGGATTCGCGCCAACGCGAACTGCTGATCTGCAGGGACCGTTACGGAATTAAACCGTTGTACTATGCCTTTTGCGGAAAGACTCTCCTCATTGGCTCTGAGGTCCAGGCCATCCTGGCAAACCCCGCATTCGAAATGTCCCCGGATATGGAAGGACTTTTGGAATACTTCACCTTTCAGAATTTTTTTACGGATCGCACTCTCTATAAAGGAGTGCATCTCTTGCCCGCAGGGTCTTATGCCCGGCTGGCGGAGAACTCGCAGGAACTCTCCGTTCATCGCTACTGGGACTACCGTTTTGTCGAACCCGCTCAAGTCCGGAGCGAGGCCGAGTACTCCGAAGAGCTTGACCGGCTTTTTCGCCAGGCAGTGAAACGCCAACTGGTGAGTGACGTCGAGGTCGGCGCTTATCTGAGCGGAGGCATGGATAGCGGGTCTATCACCGCCGTCGCGGCAAAGGAACTCCCCAATATCAAGACCTTCACCGCCGGCTTTGACCTGCATTCGGCCTCCGGGCTCGAACTCGGTTTTGACGAACGGGACAAGGCGGAGCGGATGTCTTACCGCTTTCAGACAGAGCACTATGAGATGATCCTCAAGGCCGGCGATATGGAAAGAGTTTTGCCGAAGATCATGCGTCACTTGGGCGAACCCCGGGTCGGCCAATCTTACCCCAACTACTGCGTGGCCAAGTTGGCGGCCCGCTTTGTGAAAGTGGTGCTTGCGGGAACCGGAGGAGACGAACTTTTCGGAGGCTATCCTTGGCGCTACTACAGCGCTGCCTCCAGTTCGAATTTCGAAGAATTCGTGGACCACTACTACCTCTACTGGCAGCGGCTCATTCCCAACCAGGTCATCAAAAAAGTCTTTAGCCCTGTTTGGCCCCAAGTCAAGGGGGTGTGGACGCGCGACATCTTCAGAGATGTGCTCAAACAACATCCCAACCAACTCAGATCGCCCGAGGATTACATCAATCAGTCCTTTTACTTGGAGGCCAAGACTTTTTTGCATGCGCTTCTCAACATCGAGGACAAACTGAGCATGGCGCACGGGCTGGAAACGCGTGTGCCTTTCCTGGACAACGACCTTGTGGACTTTGCCATAGCCCTCCCGGTCCGGCTCAAGCTCGGTAAACTGCGGGATTCTTTCCGGATCGACGAAAACGAACCCGGACCCAAGTCCGCCAAGTATTACTCCCGGACTCACAACGGAAAACTCTTGCTGCGACGCGTCATGGAGCGCCATCTCCCTGCAGAGATATCCCAGGCACCCAAGCAGGGATTCAGCGGACCCGATGCCAGCTGGTTCCGCGGCGAAAGCCTGGAATTTGTACGCCGGCAACTGCTCACGAAGAATGCCCTGATCTATGACTTTATGGACCGCAAAGCAGTCCACTGTCTGATCCGGGAGCACTTGGAGGAAAAGGTCAACCGCCGCCTCCTGATTTGGTCTTTGCTGTGTGTGGAAGAATGGTGCCAACAGAATCTGGGCCCCGGCTCAAAAAGAAACTCTAATGAAAATCGAAGTTCTCAACACATCCAAACAGCCTCAGTATGAGGCCTTTGCCCGCGCCTATCCCGGTGCGCTTCTATACCACTCGCTCAAGTTCAGGGATTTTCTCGAAGAGCTGCTGGGTTGCGCTTCGCACTATCTGCTGGCTTTGGAGGATAACGAAATCCTCGGAGTGCTCCCTTTGATGAAAACGCCCGGCCCCCTGGGCGAGGTTTGGAACTCCCTCCCCTTTTACGGCAGCAACGGCGGCCTCTTGGCCCAATCCGCAGAAGCGGCCCAATCCCTGATTGCCGCGTACAATGAGGTGGTTTCCGCGCCTCAAGTTGCCTCATCCACACTGATTTCTTCACCTCTGTGCCCCGATCCCCACAAAGGCCTCCGGCATAACTGCACAGACACCCGCACCGGACAAATCACGGTTCTCTCGCCGGAGGATCATTCAGAAGATTTCCTGCTCGCGCGTATCGCATCCTCTGCGCGCCGGAATGTGCGCAAGGCGCAAGCAGCGGATATTGAGGTGATCGTGGACAATACAGCGACCGGTTTCCTGGCCTCTGCGCATTTCTCCCACATGCAGGAGATCGGAGGCTTGGCCAAACCTCGCAAGTTCTTCGACATCTTCCCCAAACATTTTGAAGCAGAGAAGGACTACAATATTTATGTAGCACGTCTCCAGGGAAAACCGATCGCTGCTCTTCTTCTTTTTTACTCCGGCACCACAGTGGAGTACTACACCCCTGTGAGCTTGACCGAGCACCGCAACTTACAGCCTCTTTCCGCAATTCTGGCTAAGGCCATGACAGCGGCTGCCGCATCGGGCTATCAATACTGGAACTGGGGAGGGACTTGGGAGAGTCAGGAGCCTCTTTATCGCTTCAAGACAAAATGGGCTGCTTCGGACTATCCCTATACTTATTATGTCCAAGTGAATAATGCGAAACTCCGCAAACAAAGTCCCGGTACACTGCAAAAAGCTTATCCCGGATTTTATGTCTTGCCCTATTCCGAACTCTACCAAGGAGCTGCTCCTCATGAGCCCAAAAAAGTCTTCTCCTGATTCAAAACTGACTCCCATCGCCGATCTCTACACAGAAAGTCTGCAAGAGCACGGAACCCGATCCGCAGGCGTGGGCTGGAAGGATCCCAAGTCCCATGTCCTGCGCTTTGATAAACTGCTCACGGTCGTGCAACCCTCTTCCGGTAAAGTCAGCGTTAACGATCTGGGTTGTGGCTATGGAGCACTTTACAGACACATCGAAAAGAGCACCTCCATCAAACTAAAAAAATATTATGGTTATGAAATCAGCTATCCGATGTTGGATGCCGCAAACCACCAAATCTGCAACCCCAAGGTAGAGTTCCAGTTGAGTGACCATCTCACCCAAGAAGCGGACTATTCCTTTGCCTGCGGTATCTTCAATGTGCGATTGGAGCAGAGCGAAAAGGCCTGGACCGCATACATACTCAAGACGCTCAAGAATCTTGCAGAATTCTCAGTCAAAGGCTTCGCGTTTAACGCGTTAAGCATCTATGTGGACTATCGCAAGGATCATCTTTACTATGCGGACCCGATGTTCTTCTTCGACTACTGCAAAAAGAATTTTGGGAAAGAAGTGAATCTGCTCCACGACTACCCACTTTATGAATGGACCCTTACCGTACGGAGCTGATCCCCTTGGCCGCACTTCCTCCCACACCCAAGATCAACATTTACGGGAATGTCTGCAACAACGCATACTCTCTTGCCAAAGGCCTGCGGGCCGGAGGTCTGGATGCGCGTCTGATTTTGGAAGCCGATTGCCTCTGGCGCCCGGAGCAAGAGGATCCTGAACTCGAAGGCGCTTACCCGGATTGGATTCGGAAAGTCCCATCCCTAAGACTGAAGCGATTCGGCTTGGGAGACCGCAGTTTTGTGAAAACCCTGGGTGACTGCGATCTGGTTCACACTTTTTACTATGGCCCCATTTGGGCCCGGAAGACCGGCCGCCCCTCTGTTTTTCATACTTATGGCGGGGATCTCAATGTCTTCCCGTTCATGAAGGACAACCCGGTCCGCCGGTATTTGGCCTTCCGCCAAAGACAGGGATTGAGGGACATGGACCTCGTGCTGCTCAACAGCAATTTCGGAAAACGCGCGGCCGAACAACTCCAGCTGAAAAGGACCGCCTTTATCCCCCTCTTTCTGGATGTGGGGCGATTTCACCCTCTGGATCCGGAGGCCGTTGCCCGGGCCCGCGCAGAATACAATGCGGATTGGATATTTTTTCACCCCACGCGCCAGGCCTGGACAGATCAAACCGGCCCTTGGGAAAGAAAGGGTAACCACCGGCTTTTTCGGGCATGGGCGCAGTTCCTGAAAAAGACTCAAAAGAAGGCTCGGCTGCTTGCGATTGCCCACGGCCCGGATCTGGAGCACAGCCGCGCTCTGGTTCGCGAGCTGGGTATCGGGGACCATGTGCAGTGGTTACCCCGGATGTCCCGTCATGAACTCGTCAAGTATTACAATCTTTGTCATGCGGTCTTCGACCAATTTGTGATGGAGGACTACGGGACAATCGCTTCGGAGACATGGGCCTGCGAGCGCCCCGTGTTCATGAATCTAAAGCATATCCCGGAATTATTTGAGGAGGCTCCGCCCGTTATCCAGGTAAGCACTGAAAAGGAGATCCTGGCCGCGCTCATAGAACACACAGAGGATCCTCAGACGCTTAAGATCTTGGGCGCCCGGTCCAGGGAATGGGTAATGAAGTATCTTCAGGGCCCGAAGCTCTTCAACAGATACATGAACCACTACAACCGGCTTTTGGAAAAATCATGAAGACCCAGACCAAGTCTTTATCCAATTTAATGCTCAGCTATTCCGTTGCAGGCGGTCTCGCACAATTCATCAATCTTGTCGCGATTGTGATGGTGGTGCGGAACATCAGCGTGGCTCACTTCGGATTGGCGGATTTGCTCCGGACCGCCCAATGGTTCCTCACGGCCCTTGTGAACTTCAACATTTTTCAAAGCACCTGCAAATTCTATTTTGACACCGAGGACGAAAATCTGCGAAAGCGCATCCTGGGCGGGGGCATTAGCGTCCAGATCCTTGCGGGGCTGGTTTCCACGCTTCTTCTTCTGGCACTTGCCCCCCTGGCCCAGAGCATTTCCGGACTCCGCATCAGTGCAGGGGCGATCTGGCTGGTTGCCCTGGCAGTTATTCCCACAGCAGTCATGGAAGCCTTTGTGCAGGTTACCGTCACCGTAAAGCAACCGAAGGCCCATGCCGTTCTTCTCATTGCGCAAGCCGCTCTGACACTTTTGGGCGTCCTGATTTTTGTGCTGCTTCTCAAATGGGGGCTCGAAGGCTATTTAGCGGCATTGCTCCTGGCCTCAGTCATCTCTTCACTCATTGCCTTTCCAAGGCTGGCGCCGTTCATCCGCTTGGGGGTTTTAGTGGGATCACCACTCAGATATATCCGCTTCGGAGGCCCGTTCACCGCCACCACACTCATTCAATATGGCTTCGGCCTTTTCATCCGGCTCTTTTTGGCGCGCTTTGCTTCGGCCACAGCCATGGGATGGTACGGCTTTGCAGAGCGGGCCCAATCCCTGCTCACTTTAACCATCACCGGAGCAGGCAAAGCCTGGCTTCCCTGGCTCTTTGCCCGGCAGCCCAAAGCCTCTGATTCCGTTGCAGGTCCGGTCAGAGAGCTCAACGGAATCGTCCTTCTGGTTTTGGGGGGCATGCTCATTTTTCTCCGCGACCTCATCGCTTTGGCGGGGGGGACTCCTTACGCAGCCGCCCATACGCCTGCAGCCTTGCTGTTGATTGCCGCCTGGGTCTTTTTTCTCGGAGATTGGATTGTCTCCGGCGGCATGGCAGTTAAAGAACAGACCTACCACCGGATTTGGATTTACGCGATCTCCTACGGCGCTGCCATACTGCTTGCAGTGGGGGCTATCTCCCGCTGGGGCGCGGCAGGAGCCGCGATGGCCTATCTCCTGGCTTGCGTGTTGATCTTCATAGGCATGCTCTGGGTGAGCAAAAAGATCCACCCGCTACAACACGGACTCCGCATCCTTCTTCCCTCATCCCTCGCTGTAATCGGGCTCGCCCTGCTGCTAAGCTACGGGAGCGGGTTGGGATTCAAACTGTTGGGATTTTGTTTTTATCTTCTGCTCTTGCGGGGCCTGGGAATTCTGCCTCAAGGCACCTGGAAACGTATGATGGGAAAAGAGACCGAAGACGCTTCCGCAACTATCCACTTTCACCAAAACGCTTGGGTGGGGGACTGCTTTGTGAGCTCGCTCCCCGCAGGCACGCGAATTCTCAGTGTGGGCGAAGGTTACGGAGAACTCTTGGTGCGGCTTGCGCAGACCCATCCTTACCTGAGTTTTGTGGGAACAGATTTGGATCTGGAGCGCGTTAGGCACGGCAACCGTTTGGCCCAAGACAAGGCTCTGACAAACCTCGTCTTCTGCAATGCGGATATCACGCGGCTTCCCTTCCGGTCTGAGAGTTTCACTGTGGTCATTGCCCGGGGCGTGCTTCACATTCTTCAAAATCCTCAGGCCGGACTGGATGAAATCCGGCGCATCGGAACGCAACGCCTGTTTGTGGATCAAATCACCAACAGGCCCTTCTTTGCAGTCTGGTTCTGGCTGCTGCAGCAATGGGAGTACGTGCGCGCCTTCTTGCAAAGGCGCAGTCCCAACCGGGATATTTGGCAGGATGTGCTGCACAACCAACAGGCAAAAGGCACGTACTGGCCCTTGCACCGGTACCTCCAATGGTTTCAGGATGCGCGCCAAAAACAAGTTCATGCGAACTGCCTCTTTATCTGGGAAACAGCAAGACACAAGCCTCTATTAGGATGGATGGGTTATGCCGGAGCCATTGAAGTCTGGTACTGATTCCAAATGCACTGTGCTGATCACGCATGACGTCGATGCGCTGCACCGGTGGGACAGCGATCACCTCCGGCACTTGCTCCGGACATTTCCCGAATCCTGGAAAGAACAAGGACTCAAGGCGCCGGCCCGCATCCCCTGGGCACTTCTGCGCAGATTCTGGGATGCGCCTCCTCTGGCTGAGCGCATTTACCAAGCCTTTGTCCTGGAAAAGGAATATCAAGTCCACGCGACATACTTTTTCTTTTCTCCACTGCGAACCCATCGCAGGCTTCGCGACGGCTGGTACGGAGAGAAGACACGATTCCGGTCCGGGCAACGTTTATCCGCTTTTTGGGAGGAGCTTCAAGCATCCGGATTCGAGATCGGTTTGCACCTTTCGACCGGCGCGCATGAGAACCCGGCGGCAATCAAGGCGGAGTGGGAAAGCCTGAAGCAGCGCGTGCCGAAACTCGCCTGCAATCGAAGCCATTGCATGAAATTCAAACCCGGGCTGACGGATAAGGCCCTGAAGGAGGCCGGGGCCCTGGCGGATCTGAGCCTTCTGAAGCCCGATCCCGCCAGCGCCCTTTTGAGGATTCCGGCGGATCTCTGGGATGGTTATCTGGAAGCCGGGGGGCACAGCCCCGACGCTGTTGATTCTCTATGGTTTGAATGGGAACAGTCTTTAGAGGAAGCCTACGCCAATCAAAGATTACTGACAATCCTATTGCACCCCGAGAATGCCGGGGCCAATCAACTCCTGGAGCGGCTGCTGGAGTGGATCAAGACGCGGGAAGTCTGGACGCCGACTGTTTCGGAATTCCTCGCCTCAAATCCGCGAAGCCTGTAATAGATCAACCCCGCATACTCGTGCCACAAGGCCTTCCACTGTTCGCCGCGACTGCCGACCTCCGGATCAAAAAAGAGTGACGTGGTCTTCGGCACATAGCTCACCTGAACCCCGGACCAGTAATGCTGCACAAAATACCGGGTGCGCGCCATTGCATAGCCCGAATTCACCAATATGACTGATTCCACCCCGGACTGCTCCAGAACCGGAGCAAGCCGCCGAATATTGTCTTCCAGGTTCATGGCTTGGCGATTAATCCGGACGGCTTGTGCGGGAACCCCGTTCTGCTCCAGAATCGCGGCCATTTCATCCGTCTCCTTGACCACGTATTGATAACCCGAAGAGAGCAACACAGCCGGCGCAAACCCCTGAGCGTAGAGCTCCGCGCCAAACCTTGCGCGCTCATAGGTATTGGCACCGGGGCGTCCGCCTTCCCCCACACCGCCCCCGATAATCACAATCACATCACTTACCTGAGGCGTGCCGGCAATAACCAAAGGCGCCCCGGCCCAACGAATCGCGGCGGGACTCTGAAATATGCCGAATGCCAGCAGGAACGCTCCCGCAATTAAGGCAACTTTCAAACGCGAGCGGAGGTAAATCCGCCGCATACGCGCCTTCCACCGGAGTGGATCGTACTCCTGTTTCTCCTGCATCTTCTTCTCAATAAGCTCCGTCATCTTCTCGATCCTCACGGGCCATGTGTTTTGCATGGCCGCAGAAACGCGCCTCTCCCGCAGTTTTGCATCGCCGTCCTGAATCGCGGCGTTCACATACTGTCCAAACTGCTTCGCGTCCGAGGCCACGCGGATCAGATCCGGCGCTTGCCTTTCGAAATCCACCAGTTCCGGAATATTCGTCCCCACCACCGGCACACCCAGGGCCAGGTACTCATTGAGCTTAGTAGGATACACATTTTCCGTATAGGAAGTGCGGCGGTACGGAATGAGCCCGACATCAAAAGTCGAAATATAGTGCGGAAGTTCTTCATGCGGTTTCATGCCCAGAAGACGCACATTAGGATATTTCTTCAACATTGAGACATCTGTTTGGACCGGCCCCACAAATACAAAGCGCACATCCGGCTGGGCCTCAATGACCTCGGACAGAAGATCCAAGTCCATCCATTGGTGCAAACCGCCCACATAGCCAGCCACCTTCGTCGTGGTGGAAAGTTCCCGGGCTTCGGACGGGGCCTTTTCCTGTTGCTTGGATTGCGCCACAAAACGCTCCAGATGCACACCAAAGGGAAACTTGTGCACCTCCTTGGCATACTGTTCACAATACTTGCCCAAAGCCGTGGAAGTCACAAACACAAGATCAGCGCGCTGCAACATGCGTTTTTCAGGCTCAGCCACGCGTTCAAAGGCCTCCTTGGAACTTTCGGTAAATTTATCAATGCAATAGTAAACAAGTAATTTATGATCCAGGCGGTCCGAAATATCCCGGACCAAGTCTGTGGGCAGAAAAGTCCAGAGGATGGAATTGTGAAAATTCTCGGCGCGGGAAAAGCGCTCCAAGTTGCGGAGGATGAGCTTGCGATTAATCCAACGGGCCAGGCGCGAATAAGGAAAAGGCAAAACCAGGGGCGAGTAGATCCAGAGCCGGTCCTGCTCCTGGCGGATCCCGCCGAAGCCCCGGGCCCAGTTGCGGATACGGCTCCTTAACCGGCTGAAATCCTTCAGTTTAGGACTTCGAACCCCAGTATTCTCCACAAAGAGAACGCGGTTTCCCTTGGCCGCCAGATCGGACATGATCTCCTGGTGGCCCTGCCACACAAAGTCCCAGTCAATGGAGCTGAAACAAATAAAGGTCTGATCGCTTAGGCTCATGGTCTTATCATTGTAACGGATTTAGGGTGCCGGGAGATCAATCTCACAGGCGGGATTGGTGGGCAATGCGCCATACCGGGCCCCGAGCACACTCACCTTTTGATTCACTTCCCGAATCCGGTCCTCCGCAAACCACTGAATCACCTGGCACAAATTCACGCGTTGATACTCAAAGAGCATTGCCCCAAGATCCCCGGGACTCATACCCGGTTTTGTCGTGATTGCCGACTGGATGATAATGGGGCCTCCGTCCGGATCCTCTGTGCAGAGATGGATGGTGCAGCCGGCAACCCGCGCTCCGCTGTGGATAGTGTCCTCGAGCGCGGTAAATCCCTTGAAGCTGGGTAAGAGGCTGGGGTGGGTGTTGATCATGCGGCCCTGAAAACGAGCCAACAAGGGCGGAAAGACCAGGCGGTTGTAGGACAAACACACCAAATCAATCTCATGCGGGCGGAGGATAGCGTCCATTTTGACAGAGACTTCCCGGGATCCCTCGCCTGCACCGGCTTCCACTACATGAGTTTCAATCCCGCACTCGCGCGCCTGCGCCACTGCGCCGCACTCCCGATCGGACAGAACCAGGCTCACTTCGGCGGGAATCCGGCGCGCGCGGCAAGCCTCAATCACAAAACGCATCAATCCGCCGTTGCCCGATACCAAGAAAGCAAGTCTGAGCTGCTTAGTTTTTGAAGCCATGATCCCCTGCGCCTAAAAGTGAACATCCAAAGCACCGGAATAGCCGAAGCGTCCCCAGAAAGGATGGTGCGTACCAGTCTCCCAAACAAAAAGGTAGTTGGTCAAAAGCTTGACCTCTCTGCATCCTCTAAACCACTGTTTGTAATATGTTACGGAGCGCCATATTCCGCCCAACTCTCGGGTCTGTGCAATGTCTCCCCAAATCCGGGTATTGGGAAGGCGGCCCTGCAGGTGCGCACGCAGATTCTCATAACGCTGGAGCAACCAAAACCAGATCAAGTCATAAGGATGATTGCCCAGTTGGTCCACCAAGAGCCGTTTGCCGATCACACGTTTGAGTTCGGCCACTGCCGAGAGAGGATCCGGAAGGATCTGCAAAAGTCCGCGTGCATAACCGAATTCGAAACTTCCGGCTGCAAAGGGCAAGCTTCCTGCGCTGGCCAAACAAAACCACGCGTTCTTCAGACCCAGTCGGTCACGCAAGGCAATCGCATGTGAAATGCGATCCACTGCAATTTCCGTCCCTATCACGCAAAGATCAGGACGCCGCTGAGCAATCCGCAACGCAAATTCTCCATAGCCCTCTCCCACAGAAAGCACTATCCGCCCCGCAGGCAAAGCCTCTACTGCAGCATCCCCGATCCAAGGCTTGGCCCTGACGGCTTTCCACTTTCTAGACAGGGCCTCTGCATTTAGCGGCAAGATACCTGCACTTGCCGTTTCCGGCTCCTTCATGAAATTGGGGATGGGATGAAGAGGATACTTCCTGCCCGAGGACGCACAGACCAAGGATTCCTCCTCCAATCGAAGCGAGGAAGCACCCGGACCCGGCGCCCTCAGTACGGCCAAAACCCATTCAGGGATAGGAGAAGTCTTGGATTGAATCACGACCGATGCATGCGCACAAAAGGCTTTGTTCTAAACAAGGCCTTGATCCCGTTTACTATTTTCGCCGCCGCCCTGCGCTGCCAAGGAATATGGAAGCTCCCGTCTTTGCGCTTTGAGAAGACGGAGGGCGTCATGCTCCAGGCATCACATTCTTTGCACGCCGGGATTTCGCTCCACCTTCCCTCAAGATGCATGATGCGATACGGCTCTAAGCTCCTCCAGTATTCTTTCAGGCTGTGAGTGCGCACATTGGCTATTTTGTGCTTCCGGTCCTTCCATTGAATCGGATAACACATGAGGAAATCGCCCGTGCTCCTGACAGCACCGCTATACCAAAGCATTCCGCAGGGATAGCGTTCCGGCGTTTGCTCCGGATTAAGACCGTGTTGGGTCATACCCGCCGTATCATAAAGCTTGCGGAAATAGATCTCATCCACCTTATCCCGGTACTTTTGAATAAAAGGCACGGCTCGGTCTCTAAAATCTAAGGTGTCATAAATGAAGACTTCAAGGCCCGGCTTTTTGGACTCACCGCGCGCCTCTGAGAGCATGAGCAGATTATTGACCACTTTTTCAAAAGGGACCTTGGTTTGGGTGATAAAGGCGTAGCCCTCAGGGTCTGGGGCAAAAAGAGAGAACTGGACAAAATCCAGCCCAGAGCTCACAAGGGCCTGGCACCGTTCCGGCGTCAAAAGGGTCCCGTTCGTGGAGATGATTGTGTTGACCTGAGGTTTACGGCTTTTGAGGCGGGCAATGAACTCTTCCAGATGATCGAACTGTAGAGTTTCCGCAATCGCAGAAATATCAAACCAGAAATCCGAACGATTCGGCACTGCGGCAACCAGGTGCTCGAAAGTTTCCGAATCCATGGCAGAGGCCGTGCCGTAGGTGCTCCGCACTTCTTTGGCGCTAAAACCACAGACCCGGCAGTTTAGATTGCAGGACTGCTCATTAAAGGAGACATTCAAGACGCCACAGGATTCCCCCCGTAGGATCGCCGCGGAATCCGAAGCATACTCACGAAGTTTTGTGATAGCGCCAGCCAAGCTCATAGTCCCCCTATTGTAGCGGATTTACGGAATTCGGGAATTCCGTGGCTGACAATTCTCAGTTCTTCTTCAACCACTCAATCACCTCATCATTGTGCCCCTCGGCCTTGACTCTGGGATAGATCTTCCCGATCTTGCCGTCCGTATCAATGATGAAGGTCGCGCGCTGCACACCCATGTACTTTTTGCCGTAATTGTTCTTCTCGACCCACACGCCATAGGCCTCGCAAAGACTGTGGTCTTCATCGGACAAGAGAACGAAGGGCAGCTCGTGCTTGTCGATGAACTTGTCGTGCTTCTCGATGCTGTCCGGGCTCACGCCCAAAATCATCGCGTTGAGTTCTTCAATTTCGTCAAACTTATCCCGGAACCCGCAGGCTTCCACCGTGCAACCCGGGGTGTCGTCTTTGGGATAGAAATAGAGAACCACTCGCTGAGAGCCCTTGAAATCCTTGAGCGCGATCTTCTTGCCGAGAGTGGAAGGCACATTGAAGGCCGGCGCCTTGTCGCCTTCCTTGAGAGGTGTGAGTTCAGTCATTAAATTCTCCTTTTTAGGGACTGGTCTCAATTACTCTTTACAGCACAGTGAGTTATGTAAGGTCCGTCCCCATTCCCCAATTCCTGCGGAGGGGACGGGTCTCGCGTAACCCACTGGCCGGCAATGAGATGGCGAGACCTGTCCCTGAATGAGGACAGAATGAATTAGTATAGCGAAACAGGGTGGGACGGCAAGGGTGAAAGTTTCTAGATGGAGGATTCCAGGGCTGCTGCGGCAACGGCCAGTTCTTCAGGCTTGTGAACCCAGTCCAGAGCCCTGTCAAAGCGTGGATTCCCCAAGGTTTGGAAGCGGCGCCACGCCTCGCGCCCTGTGTAAAAGGAGCGCATGCCCGGCCCCTCGGACTCAAAGTGCCCCAGCCCCAATCCCCCGGCTTGGAGAATGCGCCACAGCTCGCGCCACTGCGCCTCCAGCACAGCCACCGCCTCTTGCTGATTGGCCGGCCCTCCGGCCACGGTGACGGCCAGATCCCTGTCCACGGAGCCGAACGCATAGACAAACCCATAGCGCGCCTCTTCCAGCAGGCCCGCATTTTGCCCGAAGCGGGCGTGGTGGATTGTTCCCACTCTGTGCAGCAAAGCTTCATTCTCCCCGCCTTCCGCTTCAATTTCCTGGAGTCTTCTCAGCAAAGACAGTACGTTCCGGTTCGACACTTCCATCACATCCACACTCCCGCTATCCAGAGCCTGAAAATGGGACACAAGCGCATCCACCTCTCCCAGAGTCGGCCCGGGGCCGACCACCAGCAACGGCCCGCCAAATTCATGCGCTTCCGGCAGGGAGGCCTCGTAAACGCCCAGCAAACCCAATGCCTTCGCTTTGACGCTTTCGGCGATCCTTTCCGGGTCATCATAGATGACTCCGTCTTTGCCCCGCGGCATCAATTCCTCAAATCCTTCGGCGCCCTTATGAATCGTCAACCGCCACTCTCCGGTTTGCAGCCGCGTCACCGAGTAAGGCACTCCGTTAAATTGTTGGAAGTTTGATCCCGGCAGAGTCTCTGAAAGAATCTCTATCAGAAGGTCCAGGTCGCCGGTGACGACTGCAGGACCCGCTGCAGAATCCTCCGTGGCCCCGGGCACCGCAGCCTGCTCGCGATAAAAATCCATATTCCATTGGACCGCAACCACCTGCTGGTAGAGGTCCCTGTCCACCACCTCCACCCAAAAAGCCTCCCCGTGCATCTCCCGGACCCTCCTTTGAACAGCCACCTCATTGCTCACCATCAGCAGCAGGCCTCCCGGGGCGTTCAGAACCCGCGGTAATTCCCGCAGCGCTTCGTTCAACAGGCGGCCTCCGGGATCCTGTGTTGCCGTGGCCGCTTCCGCCGCACCGGCCGCATGGACCGGCCTCGGGGCGGCAAGAACAATCCAATCCACCTTTCTGTTAAATCCGCGCAGCCCGTCCATGCGGATGGACTCCACCCCGCTCACTGCTCCGCACAATTTCGCGGAAATCTCTCCATTACTGGCCCCCATCGGATCGATATCGGACATGATCACATAACACTCCGGCAACACACTGCCGATCACTCCGGTCCCGCATCCCAGATCCAAGACCGTGGAGCCCGGCCTGATCCGCTGTTGCGCGATCAAAGCGAGCGGATCGGACACTCCCGGAGGCCATACCCCAGGGAGAACCGGGATGCTCGTGCGTTCTATTCCGAACTCGTCGTTTAGGAAGCCCTGCCTGACCTCTTCCACCTGATTCCACTGAGAGGCTCCGCCTTTCTGGTTTATATACCGGTCCATCCGGTCCACCGCACCCTCGCCGCCCGTCAACAGCAGGTATTTGAATCCCTCCGGCGTGGCGGCCACCGCGGCCAGCAGACCTTGAGAATCCTTAACGGCAAAGGCGCGCTGGACCTGTGAGCCGGAAAACAGGCGCTTCTGAACAAACGGATCGATCCCGATCGGCGCTTCCCAATACAGCCGCCCACTGCGCTGCCAGTCCAGCTCCGGGGCCCCTTCTCCCGTGGCCCCACGCAGACACGCCTCGGCAATGAGTTGGCTTTCTTCCCGCGTGAAGTCCCAAGGCCTCCAAACCGAGCCGCGCTGTCTGGAGCCCACGTTGGCGCGCTCCAAATAATCGTCCTCATACGCGCTTTGCGCATCTCTCCACTGCATCAACTCCCTCCTGCGCCGATTCAACATGCGTGCCGCATCCGGAAAAAGCGCCCGCGCTTCAGCCCGCTGCAAATGACGATCCACGGCCGCGTAAAGCGCGTCCGCCGACTCCATTGCCTGGATTCGCGAAATGAACTTGTGAGACAACGTTCTCTGATCGCTCAAATCCCCATACGGCCGCAGCTCCTCCTCGGCCACAAACCAGGTGGCGAATTCCACCAGGATTTCTCCAATCTCCGGTTCGGCTTGAATATCCACGCCCCAGCGCTGCAACATCTCCGGCAAAATCCGGCCCACTATAAGCTTTGCGTAGGGATGCGCATTCGCGGATCTATCCACACTCGCTCTTCTGGTCCCTCCTACCCGTTCTCTGCTTTGCCTCGCCTTCCAGGCAAAGGTGGACCGGCCCATAAGGATGTCATCCAGATGATCCGGGATCTCTTCCAAAACAAGAGAGTCAAAGGCGTCTCCGTCTGAGTAGCCGTTCTCTGCCGCGGCCAATTCGCTGGAGGACGCATATCCGGCCGCGTGCCGCTTGAGGTAGAAGACCAAATGCTTGATTTCCGTTTGCAGAAGCCTCTTCATTTCCGAGGGCGCCCCATTCAGTTCGGGCAGCTTTACTCGGATTTCAAAATCAAAAGAACCGCGCGCCGCGATCTCTGCGCCCGCACCCAACCAGTCGGCGATCGAAAATACGACCCGTCCCTTGTGCAGGTTGTATCCCTGAATCACCATTTCCAATGCGAGCACGTCGGCAATATGGGATTCATACAGATCGAGCGCCCCATTAGCCGGAAGATTGCGCCAGTCGAGCGGAGGATTCGGCCCCAACAGGGCCTCGCGATAGCGGAAGAACTCCGCCAGCTTGTCCGGAGCCGTCTGCCGCAATCTTGCAAGCACGCCCGTATCCAATCCCTCAAGGGACTGTACGAGGTGCTCTCTGCGATCTCCAAGCTGGGCATACGTATCGCGATCTGTAAAAACACCTTCCAACGCCCCGCCCGCTTTGGTTAACTGCGCGTCCGTTGCGTCCACAATGCGTTGCTCCAGGGCCACCGCGGCCGCCCCTCCGAGCCCCAATTGTGCCGAAAGCATCTCCGCCTGCCTGCGCCGCACTTCCTCGGCCATCTCCTCGGCGATCAGGGCCATCAAGTGTTCCGGCGCATAGCCCTCCGCACGGTGGAGCGCCTTCTCAACCATGGCCTTGGACAAATACACCACCAGCCGCTGCTCCCGCCCCGGCTCGCCATGCAACCCGCGGCCCGCATGCGCGAATTGCACGGACACACTCTCCAGATCCTCGTGCAGCTCGGCCGCCAGGAAGTCTTCTTCGGTGTCCAAAAGCACGATGGACGTGTCTTTGATGTGGATCATTTCGCCGGTGGGAAGGCCGGAGGCAATGCGGGCTTGTCCGTTGAGAAGAGCGGAGAGCGGAATCTGCAGGGGCGGGGCGCGCAGCATTCCGCCGGCCGGGGATTGGGAGGCCGGGAGCTCGATCCCGTCCAGGATCAGAGGCGCCCCGCTCTCGTCCACCGCATCAAAGCGCTGTTGCAGATCGGCCATAAACCCGCCCCAAGACCCTTGCAGATCCTCCGGCAAGGGAAGCGCCTCACGCAGCAAGGCCCCCTCCTCCACGCCCTCACCCGCCCGCCACGCCTGGTACTTGTCGCTCATAAAGGCCACCCGGTTCATTGTGCTGTGGCCTACTTCACCTGCCCGCGATGCCGTGTTGGCGCCGGGCCGGTCTTCTTCCGCAGCTCCCGTTCCTGTGTCCGGCAACTCCGTTACATAGCCCATACTCCGCACCGCCGCGCCGGAGAAGAGCGGATCGCCGCTATCCGCGACCTTTCTTATGCTGGAGGCGATGGGCCTTGCAAATGGAAAGGCCATCACATAGTCCTTTACGTCCGCGGGACGGAAGGCTCGAACACTGTTCAGATAGAACCACATGTTGTTGGCGGCATTGAGACGCTTCTGATACATATCCGCGGCCTGAAGCAATGCCAACACGCCCTTCTGATCCCCGGTCAGGGAGATACCTTCCCAATATTGGACGCGACGGGGAATGTCCTGCGCTGCGGGCTTCTGTGCCTCTGCGAGGCGCGGGCCTCGATGAGACTCTGGGGACAGATCGAACTCCAGCTCCTGGGAAGCGTGGTGGTGCGTCAGATACCGGAAGTCGTCCAGCATCCGGGTCACGGCACGACCCCGGAAACTCAACGGCTCCAAAAGCGCCCGCACATCCTCCCTCAACAGGAACTCTTCGTAGCGGCCTTTGGAATGATGATCCAGCGGATTCTTGGCGCTACTGCGAGTCACCAACAAATCGAACCGGGGCTGAACCGCATTGTAGCGGGTCATCCATGCGGGATCGACTTCATTCCCGCGCTCATCAACCGCCAAGTTGAGGTCCTCCAACAATTGCGGAAATCCGCCTCGAAGGTACTTCTCGGCCGAACTGTCAATGCCCAGTTGCCGGGCAACCTCCTTAACCACAATTAGATCGCTGGACTCCGTGTAATAATCCCCCCAGTCGTGGGTAAGGGCTGTGAAGTAGACTTCCAAGATCTCGTCGGAAGAAATCTCAAAGCGATCCCGGTTTTCGTACAGCAAAACCAACAGCATGCTTCCCATCCGCCCCAGGTGATCCTGAATATTCGGGACCTGCCAATACTCACTGTCATTTTCGGGTTCCGGTTGGGGAGTCATCACCAGAGAAAGCAATAAGCGTCGCACACTCAGAAAAGAGTTAATCTCGTGTTCTTGAAGGAGCCCTTTATCCAATAACCATCGAACTGTCTCCACCTCTTCCACCACCATCAACAGTGCGAGCTTGTGATTGAGATGACGGCGGAAATTAGGAAGGTCTTCCAGTACTGAATCAGAGTACGGATAGGTGCGCTCGTAGCGTTCCTCCTCCAGAGCCAGCAAACGCTCGTATGCAGAGGGGTCTTGCTCCAAAAGCGCCCGGAGCGCTGCAGAACTCTCCGCCAATGCCGGATGAGGCCAGCCTCTGGGCCCGGAAGAATCCAGGCGCTCAAGCGCCTTTTGTGCCATCCCTGCCACCAGCTCAGCCTGCCCGTCCTCCAGGGCCAACTCCACCATTCTGTTGTGAAGAAATGCTTCCTGCTCAGCCCCAACCAGGCCGAGCAGTTGCGCACGGCTCTCGGTGGGCAGCATAAGCACACGCTCCTTGACTCCCGGAGCAACCAGCCATGCGTCCATTGCCGCGGCAACCTCGCCTTCATACCTGGCCCGCACTGCCAAGTTTTGGTGCCTGACACCGGTGCCTGACACCGGTGCCTGACACCGGTGCCTGGCACCGAGGTCAGAGGTCCATGCGCAATCCACGCTGGAAAAGAAGAAGACTTGGGCAATCAGCAGGGCCACTGGCCGCATGACAGCCCAGCCCCGAAGGGCCCAAAAACCGCGGGGCTTAAATGACTTCAAAGGAGGGTGGGAGCGAAAAGGATGCATAAGCTCAAGTCTAGCATCCAAACCGACTTATTTCAATTATTGTGAAAGTTTTAATAACTACGGGTTGTAGGGGACGGTTCTCGCGTAAGCTGCCGTGATGAAAGGGGTAATCAAGAACCGTCCCCGGGATTTAGCGGAGTTTGCCCTGGAGTTCCAAGGCCAGCTTCTGAAAGCCGGGATCCTGGACCAGTGCCGACAGCTTGGGGTGAGTGGAAAGTTTGTCGAACTGCCGGCTCTCCGCGATCTGCTTGAACTCCGGATCCGCCATCAATTCCTGAACCTTGGGGTTGGCCATCATGGCCTGGAAGTCCTTGTCTTTCATCAACTTCTGCATTGCCTTCGCCATCTTCATCATGTGCTTCATATTTCCCAACACTCGCTCCTCCTAACGGTAATCGATTCTAAAAACCATGATGCTCAAACTGACACCCAAGAATCCTCATCCTACCACACACAACTCCTTCTCAAATTGGGACTAAACCGGTTGACATTCGCTCCAGGCGCGCTAAACTAGTACTAGTTTAGTCCTATTTATGAGCTCCATCACCTTTTAGAGGAATCCCCTACTATGCTGCGAATGAGCAAATTGGCTGACTACGGTATCATCCTCATGGTCCGCTGTGCCTCAAACAGCGGACAAAGCACCTTCACAGCCCGCGACCTGGTGCAGTTTACCCAACTGCCTGAGGCCACTGTGGGCAAGGTGCTCAAACGCCTGACGCGCGAGGGATTGCTGATCTCCCATCGCGGGGTCAAGGGCGGCTATGAACTGGCGCGCAAGCCCCGGGACATCAGCCTGGCCGATATCATCGTGGCCTTGGAGGGTCCCATTGCCATCACGCAATGCAGTGACGATGCAAGCAACCGCGACTGCAATCACGAAGCGCTTTGCCCGGTAGGCCAGCATTGGCAAATTATCAACCAACTCATCTCTTCGGCACTCACTAACGTATCTCTGGCCGAAATGGTCGCACCGGCCTCCATGCTCTGCGACTGTAAGAAAGCATAGGCAACCTCATGATCTCTGATCCCCTCCACAAACTCACGGAACAGGATTACAAGTACGGCTTTGTCACGGATGTGGAATCCGACACTCTGGCCAAGGGTTTGAACGAGGATGTCATTCGCCTGATCAGCTCCAAAAAGAAGGAGCCGGAATTCTTGTTGGAATGGCGGCTCAAGGCCTTTCGCCATTGGCTCACACTCAAAGAACCTGCCTGGCCACATATCCATTACGATCCGATCGACTATCAGGATATCCGCTATTATTCCGCCCCTATGAAGAAGAAGAAGAAGCTCAAAAGCCTGGAGGAACTGGACCCGGAGATTAAAGAGACCTTCGATAAGCTGGGGATTTCTTTGAAGGAGCAAAAGCGCCTGGCCGGAGTCGAGGGCGCGGATGACAGCCCTGCAACACAGCAATCGGCTATTGCTGTGGACGCAATCTTTGACAGTGTTTCCGTGGGCACAACTTTCAAGCAAACCTTGGCTGCAAAAGGCATCCTTTTCTCTTCTTTTTCCGAGGCTGTGAACGAACACCCGGAACTCGTGCAAAAATACCTGGGGTCTGTTGTTCCTTACACGGACAATTTTTTTGCCGCACTCAACTCCGCCGTTTTCACCGATGGTTCCTTTTGCTATATCCCCAAAGGCGTGCGCTGCCCCATGGAGCTTTCCACTTATTTCCGCATCAACGCGGCGGAAACCGGCCAGTTCGAACGCACGCTGATCATCGCGGAAGAGGGCTCGTATGTAAGTTACCTGGAAGGCTGCACCGCCCCCCGGCGCGACGAGAACCAACTCCACGCGGCCGTGGTTGAGTTGGTCGCCATGGACAACGCGCAAATCAAGTACTCCACCGTTCAAAACTGGTATCCGGGCGACAAAGAGGGCAAAGGCGGTATCTATAACTTCGTGACCAAGCGCGGAGCCTGCCGCGGTGTAAACTCAAAGATTTCTTGGACCCAGGTGGAAACCGGATCCGCGATTACCTGGAAGTATCCCAGCTGCGTTCTCTTGGGGGACAACTCTGTGGGTGAATTCTACAGTGTGGCGGTCACGAACAACTACCAGCAAGCGGACACGGGGTCCAAGATGATTCATGTGGGCAAGAATACCAAGAGCACGATTATTTCCAAAGGCATCAGCGCCGGCCACGCGCAGAATTCCTATCGCGGCCTGGTTAAAATTCAAAAGGGAGCGCAAAACGCCCGTAACTACTCGCAGTGTGACTCCTTGCTCATGGGAGATCTCTGCGGAGCGCATACCTTTCCGTATATTGAGGTGCGCAATACTTCCGCAAAACTTGAACACGAGGCCTCAACCTCCAAAATCGGGGAAGACCAGCTCTTCTACTGCATGCAGCGCGGAATCTCGGAGGAAGACGCGGTCTCGCTTATTGTAAACGGATTTTGCAAAGAGGTATTTAGCGAGCTGCCTATGGAGTTCGCTGTAGAAGCTCAGAACCTATTGAATTTGAGTTTGGAAGGGAGTGTTGGGTGACGCGTAGCGTCATCGCGATGACGGAGTCTCTTTTAGCAACGATTATGGAGAACACCATGCTGGAAATTAAGAACCTAAACGCATCCATCGATGGAAATCAAATATTACGCGGCATTGACCTGAAGATTGGCCCGGGCGAGGTGCATTGCATCATGGGCCCGAACGGTTCCGGAAAAAGCACCCTGTCCAATGTTCTGGCCGGCCGCAGTGCTTATGAAGTAACCCAAGGCCGGGTCCTTTTTGAGGGAAAAGATCTCTTATCCATGGCCCCGGAGGAACGCGCCCGCGCCGGCCTCTTCCTCGCCTTTCAGTACCCCACGGAAATTGCCGGTGTGAGCAACACCTATTTTCTCAAGGCCGCAGTCAATGCGTTACACAAGCATCGCGGTGAAGAAGAGATGGACGCCATGGATTTTCTGGCCCTGGTCAAAGAAAAGATCAAGTGGGTGAATCTGGACGAGGGCTTCCTCAACCGGCCCGTAAACTGCGGATTTTCCGGGGGTGAGAAGAAACGCAACGAAATTTTTCAGATGGCGGTCCTGGAACCCAAGCTCGCCATTTTGGACGAAACCGACTCCGGTCTGGATATCGATGCCTTGCGCGTGGTGGCCAATGGAGTCAATCGTTTGCGGAGCGCGGCCCATAGCGTGCTCGTCATCACACACTACCAGCGCCTGCTCAACTATCTGGTGCCTGATTTCGTGCATGTTTTGTATCACGGCAGGATTGTGAAGTCAGGCGGCAAAGAACTGGCCATGGAGCTTGAAGAAAAGGGCTATGCCTGGATCGAAGAAGAAGCGGCAAACGTCAACTCATGATCAATAAACTCGACGCACAGGATCGCTACACCGAGCACTTTGCACAGATGGAATCCCATCTCATGGAAATCTCGCCGGATTGGGCCCGTCCGCTGCGTAAGGCGGCTATTGAGCATTTTGCCGGACTGGGCTTCCCCACGATCCGGGAGGAGAATTGGAAATATACCAACCTCGCCGCACTGGCACACACCCCCTTTATCCCCGCGGCAACCTTAGACCAAGAGGGCTTTGACCTAAGCGATCTGCAGGACAAGACAGCAGCGGAACTCCCGGGCCACCGTCTGGTCTTTATCAACGGAGTCTTCAACGCGGCACAGTCCCGGCTGAACGAACTACCGCCTGGTGTAACAGTCTGCCCTCTTTCCATTGCCTTCAAAAACAGCCCGGTCGCTGTGGATAATTACATGACGCACGTCGCGCCTTGCCAAGGAAATGCCCTGGTTGCGCTCAACACCGCCTTTTGGACGGATGGCGCCTTTGTCCACATCGCACCCGGCACCATTGTGCACGAACCCATCCAAATCGTTTTTGCTTCCGGCGGTAAAAAAGATATGCTCGTCACCTTTCCGCGCGTCCTGGTGGTAGCCAGCCCGGGCTCCGAGGCCTCGCTCATCCAATATCATGTGGATGGTTTGGATTCACACTATTGGGCCAATTGTGTGTGCGAGCTCGTCTTGGACGACAATTCCTCAATTGAGCACTACCTCCTGCAAGAAGAGAGCGTTACCGCCTATCACACAAACCTTATTGAGGTGAAGCAAGCCTCGAACTCAAACTACGTATCTCATAATTTTTGTACAGGATCCGCTCTCGCCCGCACAGATCTAAACGTGCGATTAACGGAAGAGGGCGCCAAATGTTCTTTATACGGTCTGTATAGCTCGCGTGGCACACAACATTTAGACAACCACACGCTCATAGACCATATCAGTCCGCGGTGCACCAGCCACGAATTTTACAAAGGCATTTTGAACGGCAAGTCGCGCGCTGTTTTTAACGGCAAGGTCATGGTAAGACCTGATTCCCAGGGAACGGATGCACGCCAGGAAAACCGCAACCTGCTGCTCTCGGAGGACGCGCAGATCGATACCAAGCCGGAGCTGGAGATTTACGCGAATGATGTGAAGTGTTCGCACGGCGCCACAGTGGGCCAATTGGATGAAGACGCGCTGTTTTATCTGCGCTCTCGCGGAGTGGGAGCGAACGCTGCACGCCATATTCTGACTCTCGCGTTTGCTTCTGAGTTGCTGGAGCGGGTCCAGATCCCGCTGCTGGCCGATCACCTGCACTGGAAGACACTGCCCCGCTGCATGCCCAGTGCCCGTATTTTTGAAAGCGTCGGATGAACGCCTTGAATATTGCACAAATCCGCCGGGACTTCCCCATATTGCACCAACAAGTGCACGGCCACCCGCTCGTGTACCTGGACAACGCCGCCACCACCCAAAAGCCCCGTCAGGTCCTTGATGCCCTGGAGAACTACTACACCCAAGACAACGCCAATATTCATCGCGGCGTACACACTTTGAGCGAGCGTGCCACAGCCTCCTACGAGACTTCGCGGCAGAAAGTTCAAGACTTTCTCGGCGCACAACACGCGCATGAAATCGTGTTTGTGCGCGGCGCCACAGAGGCCATCAACCTTGTGGCCCACAGCCTGGGCCGCTCCTTACTCCGCCCCGGGGATGAAATACTCATCACCGAAATGGAACACCACTCCAACATCGTGCCCTGGCAGATTTTGCGCGATGAGACCGGCGTCAAGCTGCGGATAGTCCCCTTTGACCAAAGCGGTACACTCCTCTTGGATGAGTTCGATAAGGCCTTGAACGAGAAGACCAAGCTGGTTTCTGTGGTGCACCTATCTAATTCCCTGGGCACCATTAATCCTATTGAAGAAATTATTCAACGAGCCCATGCCCGCGGCATCCCCGTGCTGATTGACGGTGCGCAATCCGCTCCCCATTTTAGGGTCAACGTCCGGGAACTCGACTGTGACTTTTTTGTGCTTTCCGGACACAAACTTTACGGCCCCACGGGAATCGGCGTGCTCTATGCCAAGACCGAATGGCTGGATAGACTCCCGCCCTACCAAGGCGGAGGAGACATGATCCGCTCGGTGTCTTTTGAAAAAACCACATACAACGATCTGCCCTACAAGTTCGAGGCCGGAACACCGAATATTGCGGGCAGTATCGGTCTGGGCGCAGCCGTTGATTATCTGAAGAGCCTGGGTCTGGAAGCCATTGCCGCACATGAATCCGAGCTCCTTCAGCATGCCACGGCCCGTATCAGTGCTTTAAAGGGTGTGCGTTTGATCGGGACGGCCGAACAAAAAGCCGGCGTCCTTTCCTTTGTCATTGAGGGGGCCCACGCCCATGATGTGGGGACGATTCTCGACCAGGAAGGGATTGCCATTCGAAGCGGGCACCACTGCACTCAACCCGTAATGGATCATTACGGCATTCCGGCCTCGGCCCGCGCCTCTTTCGGACTCTACAACACGGTTCAAGAAATCGATGCCCTGGTTCGGGGAATTCAGAAGGTCAGCGAGGTTTTTGCCTAATGTCCGGTCTGCGCGATCTCTACCAGGAAGTCATCCTGGACCACAACAAGAAGCCCCGGAATTTCGGCAAGATAGACAAGGCCAATCACTGCGCACACGGAGACAACCCCCTGTGCGGGGATAAGATCACGGTCTATCTCTTGGTAAAGGACGGGATAATCGAGGATATCAAGTTCGAAGGCTCAGGCTGCGCCATCTCCACTGCGTCTTCTTCCTTAATGACCACACTCCTCAAAGGCAAGTCCGTGGAGGAGGCTGCAACACTTTTTGAGACATTTCACAACGTGGTTACGGGCAATGCCGAGATCAGCGAGAACCTGGGAAAACTCGCAGTCTTCGGAGGGGTTCGGGAATTTCCGTCCCGCGTCAAATGCGCCACTCTCGCCTGGCACACGCTGCGGGCAGCCCTCGAGAATCAAGAAGACCCGGTTTCAACCGAATGAGAACCTTTAGAGAGATAGTCTAATGGATAAGGAACAACTCAAAGACCATATTGTGCAAGCTTTAAAGACTGTTTACGATCCCGAGATTCCGATTGATATTTATGAATTGGGTCTGATCTACGGATTGGAGATCAACGATGAGGGTGAGGTCGACATCAGGATGACCCTCACTTCCCCGGCCTGTCCCGAAGCACAGAGCATCCCGCCTGCGGTCCAGCGCGCTGCAGAGAGAGTGGAGGGAGTGGCCGTAGCTCGTGTTGAACTTGTATGGGAACCGCCCTGGGACAAAAATATGATGTCAGAAGCCGCTCGGCTGCATCTTGGATTCTTCTAGGAAGGACCAGAGGTCTTCTTTGGGCTCATATCCTAATTCCGCGCTTGCCCTGCCGATATCCGAGTAATTGCGCAGAATATCTCCCGGCCGGGCCTCTGCAAAACACACCCCTTCTTTGTAGTTTTTGCCGTGCAGGTTCAGAATCTTCATGGCCAGTTCCAAAATGGAGGTCTCTTTCCCGCTGGCAATCTGATACACCTGCCCGTGGCCGCCCTTCTGTAAGCCCAATTCGATGGCCTGCGCAATATCTGCAGCGTGCACAAAATCGCGGGTCTGTTCCCCGTCCCCGTAGATAGTGAGCTGTTTACCCTGCTTAATACTGCGTTGAAAAGCCGCGACAACCGCTCCCTTGGTCTCCGCATGGGGCCCGAACACATTGGCAAAACGCAGGGAAAGGGCCTGGATCCCGTAGGCCTCGGCATAGCTCCTGACCAGCGCCTCTCCCATGAGCTTGCTCGCGCCGTAAGGCGATTTGGGCGCCGGCAAAATGTCCTCCCGGATCGGGGGTTCCTGCTCCCCCACGGCCGCGTTGGAACTGGCAAAAACAAAGCGTGTCACCCCGGCTGTGCGGCAGGCTTCCAGCACCTTCCACGTCCCTTCCACATTGACACGGAAATTACTCAACGGATCCGCCATAGAATCGGGCACACTGGTCAGCGCGGCCAAATGCACGACCGATTCCACATTGGCCAGGCTCTGACTCAGTGCATTGTCATCCAGGATATCGCCGGCTTGGACAGGGACATTTTGGGCGCGCGCGTATTCGTCGCTTGCGGAGCTGAGATTGTCGAGGATAGAGAGCTCGTATCCCCTGGGAAGCAGGTAGTCAATGAGATTGGAACCGATGAATCCGCATCCACCGGTAATTAAGACTTTCACTTTGCGCTAGTCACCGTCTTGGGTTGAATCACCTCGGACTTGCGTATCGTACCGTCCCAGCGGATATCGGGAATCAAAGCCTCTGCTCTGGCCTCGATACGTTCACGATACTGCATTAAATCTTCTAACATGTTCTCTATCTCAGAGTCAATATCTTCGGTTGGCTTATACCCGAGCCGAAGCAAACCTTCCCGGTCCGGATTGTAGTAATGCGACTCCGCTTCCATACGAGGGTTCTCGATATGATTGACTTCCACCTTCAGGCCCACGCACTTTCCGATCTGCTGCACTTTTTCAGCAAGCTCGGTCACATCAAACACCTTGTCGAACTGATTGAGGACGCGGTATTCGCCTTTCTGCGCGGGATTCTCAATAATGCAGCTGATGCACTGCATGGAATCCTTGAGCGGCAAAAATCCACGGCTCTGGCCCCCGGCGCCAAAAACCGACAGGGGCTCCCCGATAACGGCTTGCGCGCAGTACCGGTTAATCGCGGTGCCAAAGCTCTGGTCAAAATCAAACCGGGTGAGAAGCCTCTCGTCTTCGGGCTGATTCTCAATGCGCGTGCCGAAAACCACACCCTGCATGATATCCGTGGAACGCAGGCCCCAGATCTTGCACGCAAAGGCGACATTGTGCGAGTCGTGCACCTTGCTCTGGTGATACCAGCTGCCGGCCTGGCGCGGGAAAGGCAACGTGGCCTTGCGGCCGCGGTACTCAATTTCAAAAAAGCCCTCAGGGATATCAATATTCGGCGTTCCGTACTCTCCCATGGTCCCCAGTTTGACAAGATGGGCATTTGGACAATGTTCGTGGATGGCGAAGAGCAGATTCAGAGTGCCCAAGACATTGTTCGACTGGGTGTAAACCGCGTGGTGCGCATCCATCATGCTATAAGGCGCCGAAGGCATCTCCGCCAGGTGCACGATCGCATCGGGTTGCACGGATCGCAGAAACAAAGCGAGCGCATTGTAATCCATAATATCGAGACGCCGGAACTGAAGATTGACTCCGTACTCCCGCCTGAACGCAGCCAAGCGTTCGGTCATGCGCACAATCGGAGTGGCCGATTGCGAACCCACTTCCGCGACCCAATCCCGTCTTGCATAAGTATCAAAACCGCTCACCTCATGTCCGCGCATGGTCAAATGCTGCGCCAAGGCCCACCCCAAGTATCCGTCCACTCCTGCAATCATAATCTTCATTGTGCGCTCCCTTCGAATGCCGGGTCTTTCGTTCGTGATCCAATAAACCTGAAGGTGTTCTTAAACAGCCTGCCTTCTTCGATGCGCTGCACCTGGTCCCAACCCGCCAACAACTCATTCCACTCGGATTCAGGCAGATACGCACACCCTCCGTCCGTCATGCGCCACCAGAGGGTCTTGACCCATCTGGGAAACCCTCTCTCAGACTGCAGAGGTTCCACCAGCACAAGATGCTCTCGCGTCACCCGGCGGATTTCTTCTATGATCAAGCGGGTGTCCACCGGAATATGATGCAGAACACAGCTTACAAAAGTCGCCTGAAACGCGCCGTCCACAAAGGGAAGTTTCTCGGCGCTGGCCCTCACAAAATATCCGGAAGGACTGGAACACTTGGCCGCGCGGAGGAAGGGAACGGAAACATCAATCCCAACCCGTTTGATGCCAGAGAGATCCGTGTCTGACTCATCCGGCCCGCATCCCAGATCCAGGACCAGTCCCTGCTCCAGGTAAGCTCTGGGATCCCATCCGCTCCGAACCGCAAACAAACGCGTCATTGCGCGTTTGAACCGGTATAACCCGGGAAATCGAAAGAGTATTTCCATCCGGCCCAAAAACAGTCCCTCCCTTGCAGAATATGTTTACTGTACAATGGGGAATGTTCATTGTCCAGGAAGCTAACCAATGATGCCAACATCAGTTAAATCTCCAAGTGCCTCGTGGAAAACTCATTACGACTCGCAGGCAAACCGCTTGGGCGACACGCCTGAGGCCAACGACTATCGTGATGCGGGAAGCTATGTTGCCTGCCAACAATGGTTCAGACTTATTGGAAAAGTCCGCAAGCAAGCCGTTTTGGAGATCGGTTGCGGCTCTGGGCTTTTTGTCCGGCCCCTGCTTGAAAACAATATCGTTTATGGAATCGACATCAGC
The DNA here is from genome assembly GCA_016929445.1 of Candidatus Omnitrophota bacterium. Classification (NCBI taxonomy): domain Bacteria; kingdom Pseudomonadati; phylum Candidatus Omnitrophota; species Candidatus Omnitrophota bacterium. The sequence continues at coordinate 32,753 of JAFGIU010000041.1, read as the reverse complement.
CCGGAAATGGCCAAGCTCGCTGTGCAAAAGGGCCTGAGGGTGGCCTTGGGATCTGCTGGAAGCCTTCCTTTTGACTCTCAAACATTTGATCTCGTGTTATGTCACGGAGTCATCGGACTCTTGGAGCAGCCTCAGACTCTTTTTGCCGAAGCCCGACGAGTGCTACGGCCAGGCGGCACCTTCTTTGTGGCCTGTCTTAATGCACAGAGCTGGATCCGCCGCGGAGTCCAGTTAATGAAGAGACCCGCCGCAGCCAATGGCATGCGGCCCCGTCAATACCGGTTTGAAGAAATTCTAGCTCTCGGAAATCAGGCCGGATTGGCCGCAAAGGAAAGTCTCGGGGTCTACTATCCGCTGCGCATACCCGCCTCATCTTGCAGACTCCCTTTATCCCGCCTTGTTGTACCCTCTTTTGCTTTACTGTTCCAAAAGTAACGCAACCACTCAAGACCCCCGGCGGACACCAAAAGCAACAAATACTCACAAGGCAAACGGTAGCGCCCGTCTGCTCCCGGACTGTCTACAACAGCGATACTCGTATGGTAAAGAAACACAAGCAAAACAAAGTCTCTAAATGCAGGGCGCTTGCGCGAGAGAAACACCAGCCCCAAGACACCCAGCCCGCCGGCCAGGACCATGTAGAACGTGTTATATACGTTATGCTTAAGTGAAAACCATTCCCGCCAGGGTTTCCAATACATCCAGGCCTTCCGCAACTGCACTCGCAGCTTTTCGGCATTGTCGTCCATGTCGTGGACCACATAGTTGCGATACTCCGTATAAACCAACCAACCCCATTCCGGCTTGGACCACTCTTTGAAATTCTCATTCCTCGAATTGTAATCCTTCATGATATAGCTGAAACCGCTCCAGCGTTCTTCTTCCGGGCGATTAATATTTTCGAAGGTAAACCAGACGGTCCAAAAATAACAAAGGCTCAGTGCGACAACGGTGAGCTTCAGCCAGGTATGAGCCCGGGAGCCTCTCTGAATAGAGTTCCTCACCCAGACCCAAAGCACCCATACTGCGGCTAAGACCGCATATCCCAAGGCATTGGGCCGGGTAAAAACACACACCAGGGCAAAGCCGAGAAAGCCCGCAAGATTCGTCCACTTCCACTCCTGGGCCAGCCGGATAGCAAAGAAGGCCCAAATCGCCACAAATAGGAGGAACACTGTCTCAGATAAGATGTACCCTGCCCAAAACGCAAAGGGCATGTGCGCCGCAGCGAGAATCATCGCGCCCAAAGCGGATTCTTTCGAAGCGAAGCGCCTGGCCGAGAAATAGAGGATGAGCACGGTGACCGCGCTCAAGAAAGCCTGAATCTGAACCATCGGTACCGTTGCCGGCAATCCGAACAGCAGCTGACATACCGCGATAAAGCCAATATGGGTCATCCGTCCCAGATAATACCCATATCCCATATCCACAAGCCGCATAAATCCGCCGGGCTGCAGCAGAATCTGCGCCCCCTCTGTGTACCAGGGGGTATCCAGCGCACCCTTTGCCGGGAATAGAATATTGAAGACAGAGCGGATACCCCAGGCAAAAAGGAACACAACTACTACTGCTACAATTGTTTTCGTCCGGGATTTCATAGGCTTATCCTATGCTAAAATACGGTCCATGTTCAAGAGACCCGGACCAAAGTACTCCATTGCCAATACGCGGGTCCAGAGTGCGGCTCTCACTCATCCTGATGGATCTGTCTTCCACCAACCCATCATGGCCCATGTGCTCGAAGACACTTATGGTTTGGCCACTCATTATTTGAGCACCTGCTGCAGTACCGGAGAAGAGTGCCAGCTGGCCATCGTTCGCCATCCCCAAAAGGCTAAAGCTGTAGGGCTTCCGTTTTGCGCCCGTCCCGGTTTGCTGCTCCCCGTCGGCAGCGCAGGATCCTCACGCCGGTGGGATATGTGGGCGCGCCATTGCCTGCTTGAAGAAATGCGCAAACTGGAACTCAAATCCGTTCGTTTCATCGGGATGCCTTTAATCGAAGGCTTGGAGAACAGCATGCCCCTGGCGGCAGCCTATCCTTATGCAAGACTTCCCCTGAGAGAGTTGGTCGAGATCCAGTCCGAGCTTCATTATTCTTTGAAGAAGGCCCTCAATAAGGCCGAACGTTCCGGCTTGCACGTTCGCACCGCTCCTCCCACAAGGGCCAACACAGATCTTTTCTACTCCTTCTATCTGGGAGGAATGAAACGCTTCGGCACTCCGCCTCATCCCAGACCCTATTTCGAAACTTGGTTCAGCTTGGACCAGACCCATCTGCTTCTTATCCAAGTATTCCATAAGGACACGGTTCTCGCCCTGCTCCTGGCCGGATACACCGCAAACCAGATGGAGCTTCTTTTCACCCTCTCCAAAAAGGAAGGGCTGGAGTACCGATGCAATGATCTGGCCCACTGGCAAGCCATTGAGCTGGCCCACCAAATGGGCTTGGATGCCGTGGATTTCGGTCCTATGAAATACAGCGGGCAGCGCCGCTTCAAAGAGAAATGGGGTGTGGAGGAAAGTTTAAGATGGGATTTGGGATGGGATCTGATCCGCGATGAGATCCGGGCCATTCCCCCGCTTTCTCAGGAACACCCGCAGTTGCGCATCGGGGCAGCCTTCTTTCAAAACATGCCCAGGCCCTTGCTTGAGAGGATGGGCCGGCACATCAGAAGAACGCTGCTTCGATGAAAACTTTTCTGCGCGGCTTAATTCCTCTGTGTCTCTTCGTTTTTGTCTTGCTGCAAGTCCCCTTTGAAGAGTGGGCCGGGGTAAAAAAGGCCTTTCACTTAGGGCCCCTTCTGGTCGCGCTGAGTCTCTTTTTCCTAATCAACATGGGCTCTGCCTGGATCACGGCGTGGCTGCTTCAAATTCGGGAACTGGGTATGCTCACGGCCATTCTGTGCATCTTCACGGTCTGGTATCACATCCTGCCCAGCCACTCGGGATCCGCCTCATTTCTATATATGGCTCGCAACTATCTCAAGCTGTCCCTCGCGGAGTCCGGATCCGCTTTTGTCTTTACCTATGTGGGAGACACGCTCGCACTCATGCTTTTCTTGACCGGATTCTGGGCGCTGCGGCCCCAGAGCATCCTCCCCTATTACACGGAGCTCACTTGGGCTGTGGCCATCGGATGGATCGGCACCGGGGCCTTTGTTCTCAGCCTGGAGATTCTGAGCCGCAAGAATCTCCAGCCGCGCGCCCATGAAGGGAAGGGACCCCGCTTCCATAAGAAACTGGTCGGCTGGCTGCGCAACACGGCCTTTGAACTCCGGAAGCTCCACGAACGCCGCCTCTATCTCAAATTGATCGCAGCCAGTTTCCTCATACAGATTGTTCGCCTGGTCTTCTTGAGTTTCCTGCTGCAATCCGTCGGTCACACACCCAGCCTCGCCTCCTTGCTCCTCATCTATGTTTTTCTCTCGCTTTCAAAGACAGTGCAGACCGCCGGAGGGCTCGGCACTTGGGAAGCCAGCGTCTTTCTGGGACTCCGCTTGGGCGAGGGCCTGCCCAACCCCGCCTTTCTGGCCGTAGGAAGCCATGTGATACAATGGATTGTCGTTGGGGTGTGGGGGGCTTTGGGCACCCTTTATCTGCAGCGAACCAAGAGTACTTAACATGAGAAATATCCAAATTTTAGGAATACTGGTCGGCCTTTGGCTGGCCTTTTTCACTTATCGCCGCTTCCGTTCCGGCAGCCTGAGGCGGCTGGATCTGGCTGTGTTCTGGGCTGTTGCCCTCACCATTATCGCGACCAGCGCGTTCCCCTCTCTTCTGGACTTCGTTCGCCGCTCCCTCAATATGCAGATCCGCTGGCTCACTCTGGTGGTGGTCGCGAACGGCATTCTTTTCCTCCTCGTGCTCTATTTGGTGGACCAAGTGCGCGCCTCTCAGCGCCATCTGTCCGATCTGGTGCGGACTTTGGCCCGCGCGGAATTTGCCCAAGCCCATTCCGGAATTAAAGCAGGCGGAACTCTAACCGCAGTCGTCATCCCCGCCTTTAACGAAAGCGACACCATCCAAGGGGTCCTCAGCCGCCTCCCCACTACGATCGGAAGCAGTGAAGTCAAACCCATTGTTGTGGTGGACGGCGCCACTGACAACACGCATACCCTTTGCCGCGATGCAGCCCACCCTGTGACGAGCTTGATTATCAACCGTGGGCAGGGAGATGCGCTGCGCGCCGGATTTGAAATTGCTTTGGAGCACGGAGCAGATGTTATCGTCACCATGGACGCGGACGGCCAACACCAGCCGGAAGAGGTTGAGCGCCTGGTCTTGCCTGTGCTCAATGATGAGGCGGATTTGGTGGTGGGTTCCCGTTTTCTGGGGGAGTACGAAGGAAAAGGCTCGGGAAGGCACGCGGGCATTGTCTTTTTTTCCAAAGTGGCCAGCGTACTCACCGGCAGGCGCGTGTCCGATGTCACCAACGGCTTTCGCGCGATCCGCGCCCAAGATCTGATGCGCCTTAATCTGAAAGAATCCCGGTTTAGCGCCCCGGAAATCTTGATTGAATCCCGCAGAAAGGGGCTGAGGTACAAGGAAGTTCCTGTCACCGTGGCCAACCGGGAGAACGGAATGAGCAAGAAACCGCCGGGCCTACGGTACCCTCTGGGTTTCGGATGGGTTATGCTCCGAACCTGGTTCCGCTAAATGCCGAATGTCGAATATTACCAACAAAAGTATGCTTCGGGTGAAGAGGTCCTGCACAGCTATAAGCTGAGGGCTCTGGAGCAAGCGCGCGGGCTGAAGCCGGGCCGGGCGCTGGATTTGGGGTGCGGCTCGGGTGTGATGGCTTCGCGGCTTAAAGAAATGGGTCACGAGGTCTACGGTATTGATATCAGCTCCAATGCAATCCAAAAACTCCGGGAGCGCGGCATTGAGGGACAAACAGCGAATCTTGAAGAAGCTTTGCCTCTTTCCGATGCCGAGTTTGATCTCGTTTGGTGCACGGAGCTGCTCGAACATGTGGCGAATCCCACTGCGCTGCTCACGGAAATCCGCCGCGTGCTGAAGCCGGGCGGCCGGCTGCTGCTCACCACCCCCAATAGCGCGCACATTGCTTACCGCCTTTTGCATCTATTGGGGAAAACCTGCTCGGAGGTGCAGCACTCCGAGCACCTGCGTTTCTTCTCAGCCGCAAGCCTGAAGACGCTATTGGAGCAAACAGGATTCACGATCAACTCTCTGACCGGCCGGAACCTTTACATCATTGTCCCTTTTAGCAGCGCAAGAGAGCTTCCAGAATACCTGGACGTTTTGGGTATCCGTTTCGAGTACAGCCACGCCCACGACCGGCCGTATCTGATTTGGGAACACTTCACCGGACTTTGGAACACCTTGTGGGCCGATACCTTCATCGTGTCCGCAGATAAACGAGCCTGATGCTAAAAGCCGTCCTCAGCATTGATGTCGAACACACCTTTGAAGCTGCGCCGGAAGGGGTCCACGCATTTCTCGATCTGCTGGGGGAACTCGGGATCCGGGCTACTTTCTTTTGCACAACTTCGGTACTGGAGCGAAATCCGGATGTGATCCGCGCGCTAAGGGAATCCCCGCATGAGATCGCCAGTCACGGCGCGCACCACTCCGAAATGGACAAAGGGAACAAGCAGTGTCTCACGCAGCTCGAGCCCTCCGGCATCCCGGGAATCATTGAGGAGTCCAAGGCAGCTTTTGACCGGGAGGGCATTGAGATTAAGGGTTTTCGCGCGATGAGCCTTCAGACAAACCCTCTGATCCTCTCCGAAGTTGAAAAGTTTTTCGATTACGATTCTTCGCTGCTTTCGCGGGTCCCGCCTCATATCGACCCCGCAACTCCTAAGCTGGTCCGGGTGCCGGTCACGCGACTCATGGCGCGCGGCATGCCCTATTCGAGTTCCGCGCTGATGGGAATGGGACCTGCTGCTTTAGCAGCGGCCGCTCACACAACCCGGGGCCTGGAAACGGTGGTCTGCTATGCTCATTGTTTCGATTTAGCCGGGTGTCCGGTGGAAGGGTTGAATGTGGCCGGATGGAAGAAGCAGTACTACTACCGGCGTTGCGGCCCCAGCCAGAAGGCATTTTTTACAGAGTGGGTTAAGCAGCTGCGCGCTCAAGGACGGCAGTTCTTAACCTGCGCGGAAATCGCTAATGCGGTACCGGGTCAGACACCTTCAGACACACAGTAGCGCAAACACCTCCCTCTTTGCGATTCCGCAAATGAATGGTCCCGCCGTGCAACTCCACGATCTTCTGCGCCACGGTAAGCCCCAGACCCATCGCCTTGCCCGTGGGTTTGGTTGTGTAAAAGGGATCGAATACATTGCCAAGGAGAGATTCCGAGATACCCGGCCCGTTGTCCTCGATATCGACCGCAATCACACTATCGCCCGTGCGCAGCCGGTCCGCCTGACGGTTATTCGCATCACTGTTGTCGAAACGGCAAGAGTTGAGAAATTTGGACGAAACCTTCAACGAACCGCGAATGGGTGCCGCCTGAATCGCGTTCGACAATACATTGACCAATGCCTGTTCGATCTTCCCTGCATCCAATTGGAGTGCCGGCAAGCCCGAAGCCAAATTCAATTCCAACTTCACCTGCCTGATCTTGATCTCGGGCTCCAGAACCAGGAGAGCGGACTCCACGATGCGGTTCAAGCTGCATTCCTGCAACTTAAATTCCGAACTGGTGGAAAACTTTATCAGCCTTTTCAAGACCTCCTCCGCGCGCACACCGGCATCCAGAATATCCTGCGCAATGGGATGCAGATCCTCGTTTCGCACAAGCCTTCCGCGTAAAACCTCCGCCCCCAATTTGATGGTGGTGAGAGGGTTCAGGACTTCATGAGCCACGCCCGCAACCAAACGTCCCATAGACTGGAGCTTCTCCATCCTGGCTATTTGGAGCTGGGTATTAGCCAGTTCCGTTCGCGCAAGCAAGATCCCGTTCTCAACACTTTTGCGCTCAGTAATGTCACGCGCCACAATCACCAGGCCCTCCAAATTGCCGTCCGCGGAGGTCATCGTTTGGGAAGAAAGGCTGAGCCAGCGTTGACCCTCCCTCCCCTGGTGTACTATTTCCATATCTTTGACATTTCCAAGCTCGATCAGTTCCTGCACAAACTTAGGGGTCAACACCGAATCATCAATCCGGACAATTGATTTCTCGACAAGATCAGTTTCTTGCCGGCCTAGCAAATCGCATCCGGATTGGTTGACGATGCTCAGAATCCCCTCGTTATCAAAAACAAATAGCGCTTCCGGCATTGTCTTAATGATGTGTTTAGCTGCAAGAGACGGTGTGATCGCCACCAAGCGATACTGCCATATGGCAAAGGCCATCAGGGTAAACCCGGCGCCCACCGGAACGGGGCCGTAAGGATAAGCGTCAACTCCAAAGACTGGCAGAAAGTCCCAAGCACCTAAGTAACAAACAGCATAGGCGATCGCAAAAGCCCGCAATCTCTTTTTGTGCAAAGGCGAATCCGATTCATTACTGGACTTTCTGAAGCACCACAGATTAAAAAGCACTGCCCCGGCAAAAAACAAGACAAAGGACCATCCGACCAAGCCGTATACCGGATAGTGGCCCCATTCATAGTGATGAATGCCCGTGTAGAATCCGAGTCCGAGCAGGATAGTCACAAAGTAAATAAAGGAAAGGGCATGGCTAACCCGCAACAACGTGCGGAATTGTCGTGTCCTGCGGATAATTCCCGCGCTCGTGTCGATAATCATGGATGGAGTCATACAAAAAAACAGGAGTCCGGTTTTGATCCACCACGCGTTCAACTCATGGCTGTTTGCCATGTAATTCATCGACATAGAGGAATACCAAACGGCAACACCTGCGCAGGACAAGGCATAGGTTAGGCTAATCTTGGAAAATCGCTCGTGCACCAGTGTGGCGAATGCAACACAGAGGACGTAGAGACCGACAAAAGCGGGGGCAAGAGCAAAGGCGGAAGAGGAATAAGAGGACGGGCTTAGGATTTGCTCGAGCATACAGTTCCAGTGAATCCCTACGTAGGACGTCGTTGCGTGCCTGCGCGAGATCCCTGCTCCTGGCGTGCAGCAGGCTCAAAGATCAGGGTGGCGCGCACACCACCCTCTGGCCGGTTGGCTAGGTAAATAATCCCTTTGTGGAGTTCCATAATCTTGCGTGCCACCGACAGCCCCAGTCCGGGTCCCTGGCCCGTGGGTTTGGTTGTGAAGAAGGGGTCAAAAACCTTTTCCATTTCCTCTGCGCCGATCCCGGGGCCGGAGTCTTCGATTTCCACCACAACCACTTTTTGGTCAGCCGCCAGGCGCTCCGGAACTTTCGAACCCACTTCCTTGTCCAACTCACGGACTTCCCGGACAGCTGTCTTGATCTTGAGCACACCACCATCCGCCATTGCGTAAATACTGTTGAGGAAAATACTGATAAATACCTGCTCCAGACGGCCCCGGTTCACCAGCACAGGAGGAAGGCCCTCAACTAGTCTGGGAATGACTGTGATCTGCGCGCGCGCCAAATCATGCGTCAGCAACAGCAGCACGTGTTCAACCACAATGTTGAGGTCATCCACCTCAAAGCGCAGTTCCCGCTCCACAGAGAGGTCCACCAGACCGTTGATGATCTTGTCGGCCCGCCTGATCGCCCGGTCCATATTTTCCAGGATTCCGAGCAGATCCTTGTCCCCCGGGATCTTTTCAGCCAGGTACTCAACTCCGACAAGGAGAATGGCTAGGGGATTCTTGACCTCGTGCGCCACGCCTTGAGCCAAGCGGCCCACAGACTCAAACTTTGCTGATTCAACTAGTTGCAGCTGAGTGGACTTGAGTTTTTCAAGAATCTTGTGGCGTTCAATTGCATAACGCAGGACCCGCAAAATCTCACTTCCGGAAAAATGCCCCTTCACAAGATAGTCCTGGGCCCCGAAGCGAACCGCCTGAACCCCGGCCGAATCATCGTCCAAGCCCGTGAGAACCACGACAGGAACCTGCGGCACTGATTCGCACACGCGTTGAACCGTGCAAAGACCCTGGCTATCGGGCAAGTGCAAGTCCAAGAGCACAACATCAATGTGCCCGCGCCCCAGACGGTCAATGGCAGTGACGAGCAAGCTGTGATGCTCAATAAAAAATTTACCGGAGAAAGCCTCTTCCAGGCGTTCTTGAATTAGAGCCGCCTCAGTAGGACTGTCTTCTACCAACAGGAGATTAAGTTTTTCATTTGCCATAATTAATGCCCTATATACTCCTATGGGATTCTACTACAAATAGGACCCGTATCAAGCCACGCCTCCCCGGTGTTGAGCATCAAGCTGAGCACCGCTATAATGACCCATCTTGAGTACATCCGCTCCAACCCTCGAAACCGGACGCGCAACCCCCTTGGGGGCGACCTTTGACGGCAGTGGGACCAACTTTGCCATCTTTGCCAAACACGCGACTTCGGTGGAACTCTGCCTCTTTGATTCACCGGAAGCTGCGCGTGAAACCCATCGCCTGCCTCTGCAAGAACGCACCCAGGGAGTCTGGCACGCCTACTTGCCCGCAATCGGCCCGGGCCAGCTTTACGGCTACCGCATTCACGGCCCCTACACCCCGCGCCAGGGGCACCGTTTCAATCCCTTCAAGGTCCTGCTGGATCCTTATGCCAAAGCTTTGGGCCGGCCGCTGAAGTGGTCGGACGAACTCTTTTCCTATCGATTTACCAAACGCCGCAGCGATCTCTTCATGGACCGCAAAGACAGCGCCGCCTGCGCTCCGCTGGGGATGGTCGTTGAGGAGCACTATGATTGGGGCGAGGACAAGGCTCCGCTGGTGCCCTGGGACAAAACCCTGATTTACGAAACGCACGTCAAAGGCATGACCGCCCTGCACCCCAAAGTCCCCAGGGAGTTGCGCGGCACTTACGCGGGCCTTGCCAGCGAACCCGTGATCCGCCACCTCCAAGAATTGGGCATCACGGCGATCGAACTGCTGCCCGTGCACCTTCATGCAGACGACCGCCACCTCGAAGACAAAGGAACCACCAATTATTGGGGCTACAACACCCTCTCCTTCTTCATCCCCCACTACGAGTACGCCGCAGCACAGGATCCGGTGCTTGCTATCCATGAATTCCGCAACATGGTCAAGTCCTTTCATAATGCCGGCATCGAGGTGATTCTGGATGTGGTCTACAACCACACGGCTGAGGGCAATCAATTCGGCCCCACCCTCAATTTCCGGGGAATCGACAATGCCAGCTACTACCGTTTGGAACCAAACAACCCGCGTTTCTACCAGAACTTCTCCGGCTGCGGAAATACCTTGAATCTGCGCCACCCGCAGGTGCGCCAGCTCGTGCTCGACAGCCTGCGCTACTGGGTGGGAGAGATGCACGTGGACGGCTTCCGTTTTGATTTAGCCACTGCCTTGGCGCGCGGCAAAGACTCCGTGGAAATGAACGGGGCGTTCTTTAGGGAAATCAATGAGGACCCTCTTCTAAACAAGACAAAACTTATCGCTGAACCATGGGACCTCGGATTTGACGGATATCAATTGGGAAACTTCCCGCCGCCCTGGACTGAATGGAATGATAAGTTCCGCAGCGCCGTGCGCAACTATTGGAAAAGCACGCCCGGAACACTCCCTGACTTCATCTCACGTGTGTGCGGCAGCGGATGGGAATTTGATACAAAGGGCCGGCCTCCAAGCGCAAGCATCAACTTTGTGACCTGCCACGACGGATTTACCCTCCAAGACTTGGTCAGCTACAACTCCAAGCACAACGAGGCCAACGGCGAAAACAACCGGGACGGCGAAAGCCACAACCTGAGCTGGAACTGCGGGGTTGAAGGGCCCACCGACGACCCGGAGACGGTTTCCCGCCGCCAAAAGCATAAGCGCAATTTCATGGCCACGCTCATGATCTCGATAGGCACGCCCATGATCCTGGGCGGAGACGAACTCGGGCACACGCAGCTCGGTAATAACAACGCCTATTGCCAAGATAGCGAACTTAGCTGGCTTAACTGGGATCTCAGTCCAACGGATCAAGAATTCCTTGAGTTTACCAAGCACGTTATCCGGCTGCGCCGGACAGAGCCCCTGTTAGGACGCACAGAGTACCTCACCGGCCGATTTCTCCCGGGTTTGCGTGCCAAAGACGTGCTCTGGCTGAAACCTTCCGGCCAGGAGATGAAGCAAAGCGACTGGCAGTCCCCGAACCTGTTATGCATCGGGATGTGGTTGGTGGGCGCGGACTCGACCTTTTTTATCTTGATGAACGCCGGCCATTCGGAACAAGTTTTCTACCCGCCCTGTTACCGGGCCCCGCACTCGTGGACAACCATGATCCACACTTCTGTTCCTGAAAGACACGGGGAGCAGATCCCCTGCGGAACTCCATACACTCTCCCGCCCCGCACCTTGGCAGCGCTCAAGCTCAGCTAGCCCTGCACTGGGCTTACACCTTGTGCCGTCGTATACTATGGGCGTGAGCACTGAGAAGAATCCTCCTATACCGGTCAGCTTATCCGAGGCCACTCTAGCTCGTTTCCACGTGGCATTTGCCCTAATGAGCATCATTCCCTTGCTCATCTGTCTTTATCTGATTACCGTCCGCTTCTTTTCCGTCAATGCACTCATCGGTCTGGACGGTTTCTACTTTTTGTTGAGCATCTTTATCGCCCTGCTCGGCCTGTTTTTCGGCCGCAACATGATCCACGATATTGTGCAGGATCTTCTGATTTCCCATTCAAGGATAGAGCGTTCCTCCCGGGAACTCCACGTTACAATCGAGCGCTTGCAAACGGAGCTTCTCACGCACGCCGCGGACAAGGCCCAGCTCCAACGCACACACCAAGAGCTCCAGGCCACGCAGGATCAGCTTATTCAGGCTGAAAAATTCGAATCTTCCGGCCGTTTGGCCAAACGTATGGCCGATGAAATCAAGCACCCTCTTACCAGCATTCTGCTAGCCACACACTTTCTCTTCAAACACACCAACACGGATGACGACAAAACCCAGGACGCTCTGCGCAATATCGAAGACTCTGTGAAGCAGGTGGATACGATTATCGAGGATCTCTCCAATCTCTCCGGGGCGCAACGCGGCACTCCCCACCAGGAGACTGTCAACACGGTGGTGGAAAAGGCCCTCTTTCTCATGGATCAGGAATTCAAAAAGAACAACATCAAGATCGTGAAGAAGCTGGGCAGGAACCTGCCCAAGATTGCACTGGACCACGAGAAGTTCAATCAAGCTTTGGTTTCTGTGTACCGCAATGCCTTGCAGGCCATGCCCGATGGAGGGATCCTCACTGTGGCCACGTACACAGATGTCTTTCAACGTATACAAGAAAAGTCCGCCGTGCGCCGGCCGGATCAATTCCACGAGGGCGAAGAAGTCTTTGTGATTGATATCGAGGACACGGGTGCGGGAATTTCAGAAAAAGACATCACCAAAATCTTTGATCCCTTTTTCACCACACGCACGGTCAAACAGGGCAGCGGCCTGGGGCTTACGCTCAGTCGCAACATTATCGAATCCCACAACGGCACGATCAGTGTGACCAACCGTCCCGGAGGCGGCGTGCTCGCCAAGATCGTGCTTAAGATCCCCGCTCCAGAGGCATGACCATCACTCCAAGGCCACCGCGAGCAGATCTAATCCGGCATTGCGACCCTGAGCCTGCCGAAGGGAAAGCAATCTTTGTCATTGCGATGACGATTGCCCTGTTTCTTCTCTTCATACCGCCCGCCTTTGCTCAAAGCACCGAGGCCTGGTACGCCTTTACCCTGGACAAAAACCTCGACCCGGACTCTCCAGCCAATATCGGGAGGCATGTGCTGAATGCGCCGGCCGGTATTCACGGCTATGTCGAGGTTAACGGCGCGGATTTTCAATTTGATAACGGCAGCCCAGCTCGCTTCTGGGGCACTAATTTGTGCCGTTCAGGCGCATTCCCTCCGGAGGAAGAGGCCAAGTTTGCGGCAGATCGCATCGCTTTTTTCGGTTTCAATGCAGTCCGCTTCAGCGATATCGACAGCGCCTTTGCCCCCGATGGCTTGTTGGAGGACAGTGCCCCCGGTTACACCGACCCGCAACTCAAAAACACCCAATTGATCAGCAGGGAACAGCTCGACCGGATGGACCGTTTAATTTACTTGCTTAAGCGGCGCGGCATCTACACCGCATTCAATCTACTGACCAACCGCCGGTTCACGGTGGCTGACGGTGTTGTCCAAGCCGGACTGCTCGGCCCCGGAGCAAAGCCTGCCTGTCTATTTGACCCGCACCTCATCAAGCTCCAACAAATTTACGCAAAGCAATTGCTTACGCACTACAACCCCTACACCGAAAGCCGCTACTCTGAGGAACCCGCTGTCGCCTTCGTCGAAATCGTCAACGACTGTTCCCTGATCCGGGCCTGGCAACAAGGCCGGCTCAACGAACCCGACAATCTGTGGGAAAAGGCCTATTTGCCGGAGTTCTACTTGAAGCAGCTGGATGACCGGTGGAACCGTTGGCTGGAGAAAAAATACCCCACCCCGGCGGAGGCCATTGCTATCTGGGGCCTCGATGGTCTGGAACCTGTGGAGCGCGCCATTGTTCAGCAAGATCATCTGTGGGTGGTCGAAAAACACGCCGATGCCCGTTGCCGTTTCAACTCCGCAGCCGGCGCGGCCATCCTGCACGCCGATCTGGTTACCGGAAAAGCCGAGCACCTTCAGTACCGGCGCAATCGCATTCCCACTGTGGCCGGGCAAAACTACCTCTTGGAATTCACCGGCAGCGCAGACCGCACACTCAACATCCAGGCGGTAATTCAGCAGGCGACTTTTCCGCTCACCCATCTCGGCCTTGACCAATCTTGCGAATTGGATCGCGCCTGGCGCATCTACCAGATTCCCTTTACGGCCACGGACGACTGCCTCAACGCCAAACTCACCTTCTACTTCGGCGCCCAAAAAGCCATGGTGCGAATCAAAGATGTGCGGCTCTCCAAGGTCACGACTCTGCCCATTTTGATGAAGGAAGCCCAAAGGACACGATTTGACTTCAAACGCCCCAAGTACGCATGGCTTTATTTCTATCCTGAGCTCATGCAAAAGGACATCCGGGAATTCTACCTGGAATTGGAAAGGGCCTATTTCACGGAGATGGAGCGCTTTCTGCGTGTGGAGGCGGGGGTTCAAGTCCCGGTCACAGGCATCAGCGGCTACCCTCTGCCGGAAAATCTCAGGACCCAAGAAGACCTGGACTATGTGGATGCCCAGGCATTTTGGGATTACCCGCAGTTCCCGGACAAAGCCTGGGATCGCAGCGATTTCCGGATCCATAATGAATCCATCTTCGGCAAGGAGGGCGAGGCCGAGGAGACGGGGCTGCTCGCCGGATTGATCGAGAAAGAAGTCCGCGACAAACCCTTCACCGTAAGCGAATGGAATCATTGCTATCCCAATACATTCTCTTGGGAGACGCCGGTACTCCTGGCCCACACCGCCAGAGAGCGCGGATGGGATGCAGTATTCCAGTACAACTTCGCGAATAGCGCTGACTCCTATGAATACGCCAGCGCAGTAAACGACTACTTTGAGATCGCGGCGAACCCGCAACAGCTCCTGCTCTGCAGTTTGGGCAGTCTGGTTTATCTGGGAAAAGAGGAACTGAAGAAGACCGTGAGCGAAACCGGAATTGGCCTTAGCAACTCCAGCGCGGCGATTATTTACGGAGCCCCGGCCCTAAACCCCAGCCCCAAACGCCGGACCCTGTTCCACACCCGCTCCCAGGGCGTTGGCGCCCTCATTGCCCCGGACGGAGTTCCTTTGGATGAAGCACAAGAGCTGATTCTGTATGCGGTGGGCCCCCTGCAAGCGCGCGGCAGTAAGCGCCGCAGCGACAAACACTTTTTATGGGGAGACGGCACACCGATGTTGTGCGGCATGGATCTGCAACTCTTCATTCACGACCGCTACTCGCTGCAGGTCTATGCGCTCGACGAAAAAGGCGAGCCCCATGAAGAGCCCTCCCTGGCGTCCGGACGCGTGCGCCATGATCTGAATTTGAGCGGCACGCAGAGTCCGTGGTACCTGCTCAAATTTGAGTAAGGGCGTTCAGCCTTCATTGAGACCCTGAGCCTTTTAAAGGGGAAGCAATCTTTGGCCCCCAAAATCACGACTTCTCCAAAATCCACGAGTTGTAACGCAGGAAGTCCTTGGCGTCCACGAAGTCCGGCTTGAGCTCCCCGGTCTCCAGAAATTTCCGGGACACGCGCGTCCAGCAGGCCTGGGTGGCAAAGCGCTGTAGGTCCTGAAGCAAGGTCTTAAAATTCTCGCGGGAGTTGGTGGCCAGGCGCTCTTTCAGATACGCATAGTTGAATGCGGTGGGGCGGATCTCCAACAAGATCTTTTCCTGAGCAAAAATCAGGTGAATCAGAACCCCTTGTTCGGAAACGTTTTCAAAACGGGTTGTCTTGACGGTCTTGGTTTTGCTCACGGGAATGCCGGTAAGGGCAGTCACTCCCCAATTAATGCTGTGTTTTTTGGCCTCCCCCACCACGCTTTTCTGTTTGGTGATAGGCACACTCCCGATGGAGACGATAGATAGACTGTGCCAGGGCACAGACGTAAGGGCTTCGGTGATTCCGATCTGGGCGTAAAGGAAGTCCTCCTTCAGTTCCGCCTTTTTGACCGCATAGAGTTGAAGCGCGCCCTTGGGCTCCGAATCCTCCTTCTTGAGGGCCGGAAAACCCGCAGACTCCAATGCCGCAAGCAACGCATCGGCGGTAGAAAGATCCAGATCCTTGGCAATCCACCCGTAGTGAAGTTTAAGCTGCGGAAAGTAATCGAGCATCACCCCGCCCAGGACCTGATGCAGAACCCGGCTCACCGGCTCGATCGGCAGAGGAAAGGATTCGTCTTTGAGAAAGACAGAGTACGGCATGGCCTACTCAGTGTAACAGCAAAGCGCCTAAAAGGAGCCCTGCTTCTGCGCGATAAAGACCCAGTTAAGGCCCCACATAAAAGGCCGGCGCCGGACAAACTGAAGGGGCGGAGTATTCAGGTAGCTGAGCAGCTCCTTATGGGGCATGCAGTATTGCTCGTCCTCTTCCATGCCCCGCTCCGTGTCCATGTCCTTTTTGCCGCGCAAGGCGCAATAGAAATGCGCCCATTGATGCACCAGGGTTTGCGTGACGGGCTCCCCCTCAGTGGCCACCAGCAATCCGCCGGGTTTGAGAACCCGCGCGAATTCCTTAAACTCTTCTACGCGTTTGGATTGAGGAATATGGCTCACAACCGCCACCAAGCTCAGGGTGTCGAAGGACTCATCCTCGAAGGGCAGGCGGCAAGGGTCATCAACCACATTTTCTACTCCCTCATAAGCAAAGACATCCACGCCCACACCCTGGTCCGGGCCGATGAAGTCCCGGATAAAAAGATTCCCCGGACCACAGCCCACGTCCAGCACGCGGCCCTTGCAATGCCGCGCAACAGCGCGCATGCGCTCATCCCGCAGAGTGGAAAGCCCCCATTTGGGTTCCGTACCCGCAAATAACGCCCGCAAAGGAAAAAGCAGGGTATCGAAGAAACGTCCGCTAAGGGATCGGTGGACCTTGGAGTGCACCATAGAAACTATGGTAAGCGATAGGGAAAGGGGCAGGCAATAAATGCTTTGTCTACCCCCTACCCTAACTTGCGCAGTCGGTTATAATGAATGCATGTGCCGTTCCCGTATCTTCCTGCTTTTCATCCTCCTCTGTCTGGGTTTGAGCGCTTGTTCTTTCAAGGCCAAGCCTGCGCCCTCGGCGGGTTTTGTGTCCGAGGAGCAACTGCTGGAGGACGAACGCTTCCCCTTTCACAAAGCCTGGATGGCCGAAGGCTTTAGCTGGGACAACTACTCCACGATCTATATCGCGCCGGTCAACACCCGCTATTTACTGGAAATGGATTGGATCAAGGAGATCGGCAAGGGGCAAATCCCGGAAAAGGATATTCCCTTTGTAGCCGAGACCGCGCGCCAAGCCTTTAAGATGGCCTTTGCGCAGGATCGCGATCATAAATACCTGGTCGTGGAAGAAGCCCAGAGCAACTCAATCATTCTGGAGCTGGCCTTGGTGGAGATCATTCCGAACCGGGCATTTCTGGACACGCTGAGTTATGGCGTTCCTTATGCGGGAGGCCTGCTGCGCATGGGCGCCAAGAGCCGGGTGGCTTTTGAGGCGCGGCTCAGGGACGGGCGCACGAACGAGGTGGTGGCCGCCTTTGCGGACCGCGAACAGGAAAAGGCCTCCCTTGTGAATTTGAAGAATCTGGCTTGGTACTGGCAGGCCCAAGCCATTATTGAGGAATGGGCCCGGCAGTTTGTGGACATTGCCAATGCCGGAGAAGGCGAGACTGTGAAGGATTCGAGTTTCTTTGAGTTGGCGCCGTGGTAGATCAGGTCTACAGAGAAGATTCAATAGCGACTATTGCCTGCTGCGAAGGCCATGTCCCTAGGTGCAACTGCCGCGCCTCATCCGCACGACTCGGGCCTTCCACCAGCATAGTTGAGGGCCCATAGTGGACTTCTCCGCCTTGCTGCACACCGCCGTAGCCAAACATTTCGCCCAATGGAATAGGAATACTATCGGGTCGAACTCTCCAAATGCCTCGGCTCATATGCTGTTGGTTCATATCCGCAACCACATTGGCGTTCAGTCTTCGCGCCTGCTGCAGTACCTTTTCATCCACCACATCGCTTGGATCCGTACCGGGTTCAAGAAAGTCCAGCGCGCCTTTGAGAAGCAGGGTATCGAAACGCAACCTTCCAAGGGTTGCTCTGAAGGGTGATGTTTGATCATAGACATTGTCCTGCATATACCAGAACCTTTTGAGCCTTCCTGTATGAGGATCTTCAAACTGAATTACGGCATTCCTAAACCCTTGCTCAGGACGGTCGCGCATGTCCTCCTCAGTCAAAAATCTAAAGTCGCCGTCCTCTTGGAGATCAAAATAGTAAACTCCCTCTATTCCTGCTCCCAAAAAATTGACACAACGTGCCAAAGCCAAAGGTCCTATGCCGTTCAAGCCCAGACGCTGCAGCATATTGACTAAGGACAGATGAGAATCAATCCCGCCGAATAACCCACCCACCCTGTGGTAATAATTGCCGTCTCCGAACATCTTTTGAATATCCCCCGGGGAACCGAAGTTTTCCAGACCAAAAGCGATAACATCCTCTACATCAGAATCCATAGCAAAAGGTGTGTACGGATCGGCGCCTCCAAATGGATAGTAGACCGTTGAACCCATCCCAACCTCTCCACCGATTTGCCTCAAAAAGGCGGAATGATTTTCGAAGGTCGGCCAGCCTGCCATCGAACCTGCAAGGTTTCGTTTGAGCTGGAAGGCGAGAGCCCCTTCGGGATCTGCCAGATCATCCAAATAGGAACGAAATATTTCCGCCACTTCCGGAATTGCCATCGAGTTGTATCCCGTTCCCGGGATATTCAGGTGTAGTGCATCCGGCAGCCCCTCTGGCCCCAAAGGCAACAACACGGGCCGGTATTCCACTACCCAGACAACCAGTCCGCTCTCACTTTTCCGACTCCGCATTTGGAAGTCACCAGAATGCCCCCCCAGAAATCCTCTGAGGATCTTTTCTGTCACAAAGTCGTTGTTGTACATGATGAGCGAGCCTCCGGGCTTCAGTTTTCTCGGAAGATCCTGCATAACGGACCGCATCAGATTGAATCCGCCATCCCGTGTGGCCGTGTGGCGCGCGTCATCCTCGGCCGCTTCTGGCTGCACCAATGGGGCACCAAAAAGAATGAAGTCCACCGGCTCCTGCACCTCGGCCAACCCGTCAGATACCTTGGCCACAACGCGATCGGCCACCCCAGAAATCTCTGCGGCAACTCGCGTGTTTTCCACAGCCATCAGGTCTAAGTCCAGGGCTTGCACAAACGCGCCTTGCTCAGCAGCACGAATTCCAATAATCCCAGTTCCACACCCCAGGTCCACCACCTCGTCCCCCTCCTGAATGAGTGGCAGGGCAGCCTCGAGCAACAAGCTGGCATAGCCTCCAGGCCACACTCCGGGCAGCACAGGGATGCGCAACTGATCCACAGCACCCGAGCCCGGCCCGATGTGCGAAACACCATAAGGATGAACCGCCCACATGCGTGCGGAAGGATCTGTCCTAAAGTAGCGGAGCAATGTTCGGTCTGCCTGACGGGATTCAGAAAGTCGAGTGTACAGTGCTCGGTCGTCCACCTGCGCCGCCAATAACAGCGGAAGCCCTTCATAACGAACTGTCCAGGCCCTTTGGATGCGTTCACTACCAAAGATGCGACCCAACACGTCAGGCTGCTGACTAATCTCTGCGACTTCATATCCGTCCGGATCGCTTTGCCAATCCAGATCCTCTGAGGGACACCCTGCGATGCCCCGGATGGCCGCCTCAGCAATCGCACGCTCCTCGGGCGCTGTAAAGACCTCTTCCTTGTTTGTATTTTCACTCGCGAGCAACCGCTCGACCACTTCCTCAGAGAGGTTTAAAGGTAGAAAATGTAGGTACTGCCGCAGGAATGGATCCCAATGGGGCTCTTCAAAAAGGTCATACGCATAGGCTGTGGTGAGCGCCTCTCGCACCCATGCCCTCTGTTGCCCTGCCATCCATTGCTTTGCCTCAGAGCGCCAGCCTACAATAGCAGTACCAGAACTATAAAAGGTGATCGATGCTCCCCCGCTTGCAGCAACAACACTGTTCTTCCCCTCTGACAAAATTCCTCCCTTGGATGCAAGCACCGCAGCTTGTAAGAGTCTCGAGGCTTCCTCGGCAGAAAACCCTGACAGCGCAACCCTATCTCCCTCTGCAGCAATCAGCAGCGGATTGGTAGGTACCTCTCGATGAAACCAAAGCTTTTTGAATGCCTTCGAGACCTCCTCCGTCGAGATCTCCGCACCAAAGCGTTTCTTCACTGCCTCTACAAATGCGGATAAAATGTCCTCATTAGAGATGATTATCGCAAATGTCACTGGGTCTCCTGCAATCGTGGCTGCGGCTTGGCCAAGCGACTCACCATACTTTTCAGCCATTACTTTACAACAAACTACGCCAAACAATTCCAATGCTTCCCGGCCTGTTTCTGGGGAGAGGAGTTCGAGGCGCGGTCTAACTCCCGTAAGAGCATCCCACGCTCTCCAGACTCTATCTCGTGCTGAAGCCCTGACCTCATTCAGATCGCGATGCTCCATAGCCAACATGGCGAGCTGCAGGTTTTCCTCTTCATAGGGAACCACGCGTGGAAGGACTTTGTCAGGATTGAGCGGCAGTCCGTGTTCGGCCGCAAATTGCATGATATCCAGGAGAAAGGCCTCGAGCTGTGCTGCTGGGACCATCAGCATACCGCCCTGGGCGTCGATATCCAGGCCGTCCACTGGAGGGTAAATGGTAATCTCTCCCTGCTCCTCCCCCGCAGCACGGTGTTCAATCATCCACGGATCTCTGCCTGTGGCAATCGTCCCTTCTTCTCTCCAAGCCTGCACCGCCCTCTCAAGATCTCTTACCCCCCGAGCTCTCATCCTTTGTTGCACGTCACTGTTGTAGATAGTGAGCTGTGTCATCATTTGGTCACGCCACTCCTCTGCACCCACCCTACCCAATTCGGCGATCTTTCTCCTAAAAGTCTCACCCCCGACACTCCACTCTTGGTAAAGCTGAATATCCAAGTCTCGATCCCTACGCGCTTCACACATTTGCTGCCAAGGAATAAACACTCCGTACTCACCCCCAGGCCTGGGATTCGTCATCAAGAAATATTGATATCCATGTTTCGCCATTGAATTGTGTTGGGGATCGTAAAATCCATAGGGATTAGGAATATTTCCAAAGGTTCTTTCCACTGCGCCGACTTGGAAAGAAGTGCCCGTCGTCACCGCCCCACCGCTGAGGGCCTGAACAGAGGACGGTGCTATTTTCCTGGCAGGGGCCTCCCCCATAATCCCCATTAAAGCCATTGATGCCAAGTACTCCGGCTGGGTTGCATGAGTTGCAAATAGTTGGGTTACAGACTCGCCGGATGGAATCTTATGGACAATGACCTCGCCTGCTTGAATCGGTGCGTGTAGAATCTCAGCCAGGTTCTCCTGGAATGCATGCATCATGGCAATCTGGTAATCGACGCTAGCACGACCAGATTGCAGTAATTCAAGGCCCTTCTGTTTTTCGCCCCGATGTTGTTCCTCTTCAATGAGCGCTGCTAGCCTGCCCAATGGCACCCCCCATTCTTGGCTCAACCTCAACAAGATCTTTTGCTCCCTCTCACCAATAAAGGGTTTACGCAATGATCCTTCCAACGGTAAGTTCACCAACAGATCGCGAATCACGCTCTCAGAAGCCTGGATCTGCGTGCGACTCACACCAGCCCTGACCTCAAGAGTCGCCCAAACTGCAGGCCAATACTCAGCTTCTTTCTCCTGAGTGTGCCGAATGATCCATTCCAACTGGTACAAATCGTTCACATAAAGCTCCAAGAAATTCCGCATCCTCTTGAGGCGTACATACTCCGGATATTGCATCCTTTGTTCTTCATCCAAGTTCTCAATATTGGGGATGGCCAGGGCAACTTGCTCTCCGAGTCTCTGTAGTTCTCGCCACTCTTCCAATATCCAATCTGAAAGGGGATAACCGAGTTCTCTCATCACCGTATTTATGGCCCGGACTTCGTTGACCACATCGCTCCCAAGATACGCCCGGAAGGGATCGTGAAACCCTTCAGGCATCGGTCCTGCAAGTGTTTGATTCACCCAACCCAAAAGCTGAGCGCTCCCTTCCGAGCCGAGTAACGACTCCAGGCTCTTGCGTCTGCCAGACGGCGCCAAGACTGACTTAGCATCTGCAAGAAGAGACCAACCCTGCTGCCCTGGTTGCGATTCCATCCAACGTAACACTTCCTCGGAGGGCACTCCAGTTGCACCGGCCTCTTCCGCAGCCTCCTTAAGCATCAGAGAGAGCCAAGCAGCGCCAGGATTGCTTCTCCCAATCAATGTGTTGAAAAGTCTTGGAGATGCTTCACTGAGCTCGGCAATACGCTGAAGGCGAGTGGGGTCGATTCTATAGCGCTTGATCCAGAAGGCTTCAATCTCTGCGTCGCCAAAGGTTGCGATGGTCGCGAGTTTGGGGGCTGATGCATTGGCGCAAGGAATCGCAGCGAGAAGCACGCTTACAAAAGCAATCGTTGCGGGCAAGAGATTTCTTTTCTTCATCACAGTTTCGTATAACTTGTGCCAATTAGTATATTTACAACAAAGTATATCATCTAAATAAGCTTCAGGACGGCATTCAAGAATTTGAGATCCTCTTTCTAAATACTTGTTTGCAAATAAGTTACAAACTCTAATGCGAATTCAGCATTCAGCGGTTAGAATGAGTCAAGATTAGGGACGGTTCTCGCTAGCCTTTTTCGCTGCATCCAGTTCTGTGAGAACCGTCCCCTCAAGTCCTGAGGGACACATCTCCTTCGTAGATATGTCCCTTGACTTCATCAGCAAAGGAGCTGCCGGAGTGGAGCAAAGTCTATTTGCGGAAGCTAGCCAACGCGTGGTCAAGGCGCTCGCGCATGCGACCGTGCCGCCGGATGCCATTGAAAGATTGAAGTATCCGAAGAGCGCATTGAAGGTTTCAATTCCTGTGCGCATGGATACCGGGGATTTAAAAGTCTTTCCGGGATATCGCGTGCGATACGACGATTCCCTCGGCCCGACCAAGGGCGGAATCCGTTTTCATCCGGGCGTCAATATGGATGAGGTCACCTCTCTCGCGTTTTGGATGACTTTTAAGTGCGCGGCGCTCAACCTGCCTTTTGGCGGGGGCAAAGGGGGAATCAGGGTCAATCCCAAGGAGCTTTCCCGCTTTGAGCTGGAGCGCCTGAGCCGCGGCTATATTGATGCGGTCAATATCATGATCGGCCCGGACCGCGACATCCCCGCGCCCGATGTCTACACCAATCAGATGATCATGGGTTGGATGCTCGATGAATACGGCATTATTAATCATAAGCACGTACCTGCAGTCATCACCGGCAAACCCATTCCCATGGGCGGCAGCCTGGGTCGCGAGTCAGCCACTGCGCGCGGGGCATTCTTCACGATCGAGGCAATCATGCCTAAGTTGGGCAAGGCGCCGCAAGACACGACCGTGGCCATTCAAGGTTTTGGAAATGCGGGCGGGATTTTGGCCGAGCTGTTGCACGAAGCAGGTTACAAAATCATTGCGGTGAGTGATTCCAAAGGCGGCGTGTATGCCGAGCAAGGTTTGGACATTCCCATGGTGCGCCGGTTCAAGGAAAAACGAAAACAACTCAAGGCCGTGTACTGTGAAGGCTCCGTGTGTCATATCGAGGAGCACCAGACTTTGACTAACGAAGAGCTGTTGGAGTTGGACGTGGATATCCTGGCGCCCTCGGCCCTGGAGAACCAGATCACGGCAGAGAATGCCGATCGAATCAAGGCCAAGTACATCTTTGAGGTCGCCAACGGCCCCACAACCCCGGCCGCGGATGAAATCCTCAATAACAAAGGCAAACTCGTGGTGCCGGATATCCTCACCAATGCCGGTGGCGTAACCGTGAGCTATTTTGAATGGGTGCAAAACCGGCAAGGCTTCTATTGGTCCGAGGACAAGGTCAACAGCCTGCTCAAGGAGCGCATGGTGGCTGAGACCGAAAACATCTGGCGTTTTATGGAAGAGAAGCAGATTGATATGCGCACCGCGGCCTACGCGCATGCGTTGAACCGGATCGGCGCCGCCATCGAGGCCAAGGGCACCAAGAAATTCTTTACGGCAACGCAATAGCGGTCTAGATCGAGCTGTCCAGGTCTCTCTGAACTCGGACTTCAATGCGGATACTCTCAGTCGCCGGCGGGATGTCTGCTTCGATTAAAACCGGAGGCCGCTCGGCGAGAAAGGCCTGAAGGTCCCGCAGCCCGGGATTGTTGGTGGAGCGGATGATCCTTCCAGGCAGATTCTGCTGCTCAGCCTCTGTTGCGCCGAACTCCCGGAGCCATTTTCCGGCGGCAGCCCACAAGAGCCCCATAAAGGGATCGTCTGTTCCTTCGATCAGATTTGTGGCAGCCTTCTCATGAAAGCCTCCCACAAGAGTGATAACAGTAGGCAGTTCTGCATTGTCCAGCTTGTAAAAACCGCATCCGATGCCCGTGCCGTTGATCAAACCCAGCGCGTACCCCTTGGGATATGCATGCAGCAGTAAGGCAAGCGCACGGCCTTCGTCTTCAGCCACAGCTTCCATGAGCGTCCATGCAATCGAATTCTCTCCTTGGGTCTTGAGCTCTTGCCCCCATTTTTTGAGGACCATGTCACTCACCTCATCGTCGCGCTCATCGCCGTTTTTCGAACAGCCTTTGTACAGCTCGGCAAGGCTTAGATCAGTGCCAAAGAAGGTTTGTACAGCAGCCTCATTCCCATTCACAGAATCCTCAACGGCCTGGACAAATCGCCGGGCCACAGCCACGCCCCCCACCCAGTGTTCCAGGGACGCCTCGCCCTCTTGGGGCTTTGAACCCTCGAAATATACTTGCGGATCCAACCGCATGGCTTCCGTTGTTTGAGTGCCGCGCATCTCTGCGGCATAAGTGGTCAAACCTACTTCTCCGATCCCGAACTGGATAACTCGCTCATTTTCAGATCCGGGCCAGACCACGCCTCCATACACCGCATGACCATCAAGGTACTCTGCCTTTAGCGCCCCGGTGCGGACTTGGTAAGGCAATTCTCCCGAGATTGCGGCCGCGCCATCGTGCAGGATCTCCACTTCGACCTTGGGGGCGCCCGGGAATACCATGCGAATTGTCTCCTGAAGCCAACGACGGAGATCGAAGTACACTTGCCCATCTGTGTGCCGGACAATATAGGGATCTGATACGACGTAATACCCCATGTGCTCAGGCATGAAGGCTGGAGTCTTTGGAGTCATATACACCAGGCCCTCTTCGTATCTTCCGGGGGCAGCCCAGGACACACCGATTTTGCCGATGTCTGCGGCAGAGAGGCTAAGATCCCCGAGGAGATGCTTAAGTTCTTCGCGTAGATCCTCTAACATGAAGTCTCGCTGAATTTTCGCCCGTTCGTGTGCCACTGTGCGTTCGTTGATTTGGACATCGCGCCATGCACGGGACTTTACCCTCACTACTGCGGTCTCTGTCATAGCCCCCGCCCGTACATTCGTTCCACCGATCACCATACCAACACTGGGGAGACCGCCGGCTGCGCGGAATGGGAGGAGTTCCTGCCAGGCTTGGATCAGCTTATCCCTCTCTGGATCTTCGGATGGAGTTCCCAAATCAAGGAGAGCGGAGAGATACGGAGCCAGTTCCCCGTCAATTTCACGGCCCAGCATTCCTCCCAGTGCACCGATTCGCTCAGGTCGCATGGCAAGTTCTGTATGGACTCCGCGTTCAACAGCTGCACGCGCCAAAACCAGGGCCACACGGTCGCGAAAATCCGTCAGGCCCAGGGCATCAAAGGCCTGCCTGCTTTCTTTACTGAGCTCTGCGATTCTCTGAAGCACCTCCGGCTGCAGGGCCCAGGCATTCCAGGTGCGCTGGATCTCTTCTGCTCCAAAAGTGGGGGTGGTTGCCAGATGTTGGGGGGTTGGGGCGCCAAAAGACGAGTTAGTGGGGGCAAAGGCCCAAGCAACAGAGAGAAGACATGCAATGAGTCCAACACGTGTAACTTGTTTTATCACAATAGGCTCCATTTTATTTCCAAGGACATTCAGAGGGACAGAATAGTCTAAGCATACCACTACACACATAGTTAATCAATCTCTTTTGTAAGTATTTTTCTCCCCTGCCCCTTTCCAAATCCAGCCCCCCCAGTACAATGGTGCCAGGCACGGGTGCCAGGCACCGGTGCCTGGCACCGTGAAACGTTCGTGAAACAGAAGGAATACATGTGGCACTCACACCATCGACAATGTTGGCTTTGGGCACAGCGGCACCGGATTTTAGCCTGCCGGATGTGGTCACAGGAAAAACAGTCTCTCTCAAGGACTCTAAGGACAAGGCAGCCCTCTTGGTCATGTTCATCTGCAAGCACTGCCCCTATGTGGTCCATGTCCAGAAGGAGCTGGCACGACTCGGCAGGGATTACGCAAACAAGGACGTTGCTATTGTCGCCATCAGCTCCAACTTTGTGGGCACGCATCCTGAGGACTCCCCGGACAAGCTCAAGAAAATGGCGCAGCAGCTCGGTTTCGCCTTTCCCCTGCTCTATGACGAAACCCAGGAAGTAGCCAAGGCCTACACCGCTGCGTGCACCCCGGACTTCTTTTTGTTTAACGCAAATCACAAGCTCACCTACCGGGGACAATTGGACGACAGCCGGCCGGAAAACGGCAAACCTGTCACAGGGAAAGACCTGCGCGCGGCCATGGACGCCGTGGTCATCAACGGGACTGTGGACGGAAATCAGAAACCGAGCATGGGCTGCAATATTAAGTGGAAGCCGGGGAACGAGCCGGATTATTTCGGATAGTTCTATACGGGGACGGTTCTCATACAACTTATTGGTGTATAAGCGGTTGGCGAGACCTGTCCCCGGATTAGAGGCCGCTATGCGGCTCCTCAGGGTGAGCGGCTAACCGGACTGTGGTGTCAAATATCCAGCGAGCATTTCCAGAAACTTCGGATGATCCATTACCGTGCCGGCCCGTGCATATTGCATACCCAAACGCACACATTCCTCCCTCAACTCGGTATCCAAGTCATACAGGATCTCCACGTTCTCACACAAAAATCCCACAGGCACAGTAAGCACACAGGTCTCTCCCTTATCAGCCAAGGCCTTCGCTGCCTGCAACACATCGGGCTCCAACCAGGGTTGTTTGGGGTTCCCGCTGCGCGACTGGTAAGCCAGCGCAATGCGATCCGGGCGCACGCCCGCGGCCTGCGCAACCGCCCCGGCTGTGGCGCGAAACTCCGCCGCGTAATTTGATTTTTCCGCCATGTCCGTGGGAATGGAGTGCGCGCTAAAGAGAAGAACAGGTTCCGGAAAGGCTTCGCTGCGCAAGCGGCCGAGTTCCATGCGCACCTGATGAGCCCAGGCCTCCACGAATCGCGCGTCCTCGTGCCAGGGCGCCGGGTAGGTATAGGAAAGCCCCTGGAGTCGGGCATCCTTCTGAGCCTGATTCACCGCCTGCACATAGCGGTCAAAACTCGCCTCCGAACGATGCGGGGCCAACACCAGACCCAAACCGCGTTTGCCCCCGGCCTCGCCAATAGCGCGCAGCGTGTCCTTCAAGAAGGGATGCCAGTTCTTCATGCCCACATAAACAGGAACAGACCCGCCGAGCGCCTCGAAGAGTTGGTTGCAAAGCCGGTAGCAAGCCCCGTTGTAAGGCGAAGCCCCGCCCAAAAGATCGTAATGGGAGCGCACCTCTTCCAGACGTTCCCGCGAAACCCGCACGCCGCGTGTGGCCTCCTCTAAAAAAGGCAACACGTCGTCAGGCTGCTCCGGGGCCCCATATCCGATTAGGAGAATGTGGTCATAGGGCATCGATTGCCGCTCCTCCCTAGCGTCCGCCCCGCAATGACATCTCATGCACCATGTCAATGGCCGCAATAACATGGTCCACGGGTGTTTGAGGCAAGACCCCGTGTCCCAGGTTAAAGATATGGCCGGGCCGCCCGCCGTTGAGCTCCAGAATGCGGCGCACGTGCCGGCGGATGGTCGGGTAATCCGTGCAGAGCACGGCAGGATCCAAATTCCCTTGGACCGAGCGCTCGTAACCCACGCGGATGCGCGCCGCGTCCAGGTCCACACGCCAGTCCACACCGATAACTTGCCCGCCCGCGCGGCGCATGTCCTCCAGGATTGAAGTCGTGCCTGTTCCAAAATGAATCACGGGCACTCCCTCGCGCACTCCCTGGATAAGCGCCTGTGTGTGAGGCAGCACAGACTCGCGGTAATCCTCCGGGCTCAAGCAACCCAGCCAGCTGTCAAAAATCTGAACTGCGTCCGCGCCTGCCTCGATCTGACCGTTGAGATAATGGATGAGCCCGCGCGTCAAAATGCCCATCAGCGCGTGCCAGGCCCCGGAATCCGTATACATCAGATGCTTGGTCTTGAGAAATTGACGGGAGGAACCTCCCTCCAAGATGTAGGAGGCCAGAGTAAAAGGCGCGCCGCAAAAACCGATGAGCGGCAAATGATCGGCCAAGGCCTCGCGCGTCCGCCGCACTCCGTCAAAAACGTATTGCAGGCTCTCACGCGCATTGATTTCGCCGAGGCGGTGGATATCCTCTGCCCCGCGAATCCGCCCTTCGATCACCGGCCCTTCGCCGCGCGAGTAGCGCAACCCCAAACCCATGGGCTCCAGGACCACCAAGATATCGGAGAACACAATGGCCGCATCCGCGCCAATGCGCTCGGCCGCTGAAACCGTGACCTCGGCAACCAAATCCGCATTGCGGCACATTTGCAGGAAAGGAACCTTGGCCCGGATCCTGCGGTACTCCTCCATATAGCGCCCGGCCTGGCGCATAAACCAAACAGGCGTCACCTCTGTGGGCTCCCCCCAACAGGCCAAGAGAAAATGGGATCGATTCCTCGCAGGGCCTGATTCTTTCTTGGCCTGCGAACGCTCCTGCACCCAAAGGGCAGCAGCCTCTTCCGGATCCACCTTCCGGCGCCTCAACTCGGCCGCATGTCGCGCCAGCTCAATGACCAAGGGCTCCAAGCGCGACACGAGCGATTCCCAATCCGCAGACCACCCCAATTCCTGAAGCACATCCGTGGTTGAGGGACCGATTGAAGCCACCACCGTGTGTTTGCGAAAGGCTTCCGTGAGTTGGGGCTGAAGTCCCAGCTCCGCGGCGATGCGCATCACATGACGCACCTGCGTGCTGTTGGTAAAGACCGCAAAGGGAATTTTCCCGGAGGCAAGGCTATGAATCGCATTCTTGAGCGGCTGCGTATCGTCCGGAAGAGCCCAACGATAAATAGGCACCTGAACCACACGCGCGCCGCGTTGCTGAAGTTCCGCCAAGAAAGCCGCATTGGAACTGCCGGATTCCTGGACTGCGACGCACTTACCCTCCAACTCAATGCCGCGCTCGCTCATGTCCAGGACCTCCAGAACCTCACGCCAAGTACTGGGCTCCGGCGCCACAAGCAAACCACTAAGGCCTGCCGCGCTCAGAACTTCAGCGGATTTTGGGCCGCGCGCCAGAACAGTGGTCTTCGTTAAAGCTGCGCAAAGGGCATCTGCTCCGTAGATCGCAGAAAGGGTGTCCAAAAGATGGGCTGCGCCACCGCCGCTCATAAACAGGACAACGTCGATGGTCCCGGCCGTGAGCCGCTCTCCGAAACTCAGGAGCTCGGGGTTCTTCTGGAGGCGGATTTCCTGCATGGCCGGCGCGGAGAGAGGATTGCCACCGTGCTCCCGGACGAGGGCAGCCAGGCGCTCGGCCTTGCGGTTTTCGAAGCAAACAACAGTGGCGTGATTGAAGTCGGGCATAGGCTTAGCGGCTATTCTAGCAAAATGATCTAGTCAAGGGTGGACAGCAATTCAGCCTCCGCAGCCTTGAGGACTTTCTGCGGGTCTTCACCGCTGACCAGGGCCCGGTGCAAATGCCGCTGGAGCACACCAGAAACCTGCGCATACTTCGGGTGCATGGGCCGCGCGTGCGCCTTCAGGAGGGCCGGATAGAGCGCTGAATAGTGCGGGCTCTCGAGCAGGATTTCCGGATCCTCGAATAAAGCGCGCCGCGTGGGAATCGCGCCGTTCGCAAAATGAAAAAGTTTCTGGCTTTCCGCGCTTGTCGCAAAGCGAATAAACTCCCAGGCCTCTTCCGGGTGCTCGCTCAAGGCAGAGATCCCGAACCTCCATCCGCCCAGCACCGGGGGACTCTCCTTGTCCGCCCGCTGCAGCAGCGGCAAAATCCCCACCTTTCCCCGCACCGGGGAGTCCGGCTTCTGAGCCAGGATCCAGGCATAAGGCCAATTGTGCATAAACACAGCGCGGCCCTCATGGAACATGTGGCGTGTTTCTTCCTCATGATATTTCGTGACCCCTGGCGGACTGATCTTGTGCAAATGAATCAAGTTCTGCTGCCACCGCAGAGCCTCGACTGCTTCCGGGGTATTGAGAACGATTTCTCCCCCGTCCAGATTCAAATCCCCTCCCATACCCCAGAGCAACTCGAAGAAATTACAGACAAGGCCTTCATCCTGCGCGCCCTGAAACACATACCCCCACTGAAAAGGAAGAACCTGAAGACTTTTGGCCACGGTCACCAGTTCGTGCAATCCCGCAGGCGGGGGAAACCCTGCCTCTTCCAATAAATCCTTGCGATAGTAAAGCACGCTTGTGTCCGAACGCATGGGAACGGCATAAAGCTCATCCTGATATTTGCAGCCCGCAACATCGCCTGGGAGAAACTCTTCGAGCGCATCCTCCTCTATATATGGGATCAAAGATCGCAACCAGCCTGAATGCGCGAATTGGGCCAGCCAGATGATATCCATGTAGACCAAGTCAAAGATGGGTTCGCCCGAAAGAAAAGCCTCGGTGTAAATCTCTTCACGGGCATTGGTGGAAGCAGGCCCCTCGATGAGTTCGATATGGATATCCGCGTGCGCGGCTTCAAAACGGTCAATCAGCTGCGCCCATGCGCCACCGATGTCGGGGGCATCCATGAAGCGCAGCGTAATTGCGCCGGTGTTTGCGGGGCCCCGCGCGCAGGAGCTGAGCAGCAGGGCCAGAAGCAGGGATCGGAACAGGAATTTCATCGAGGGCATTCTAACGCAGAAAAACTCCGGGGTCTTCCCGCTGCAACGCCCACCACGACAGCAACGTTCCGAACCCCGGAGCTTTAATTTGGGGACACAATACCTAAAGGACGGCTTCGCCCCTTTCGTCTGTACGAATCCTAACGGCGTCCAGAACCTCGAGGACAAAGATTTTGCCGTCCCCCACTGACCCGGTCTTGGCTGCCTTACAAATGACCTCGATAATCTTTTCGACCTCGGAATCCGGCACCACCACCTCAATACGGAACTTGGGCAAGAGTTCTATCTGGTAAGACTCCCCTCTCCACTGCTGGGTGATGCCTTTTTGTTTGCCGTGGCCCTCGACTTCCTCGATGGTCAGGCCTGACCAACCGGCGCGGTCCAAGGCAACCCGCACTTCCTGAACCTTTTCAGGTCTCACAATGGCTTCGATTTTCTTCATCAAATTACTCCGTTTTGCCGGCCAGATTGGCCGCCGAATGCCAGGGGTTCCGACTCAGCATCTCCGGATAGGCTGAGTTGCCGTGCTCGCCGATGTCCAAGCCTTCGATCTCTTCCCGGACACTGACACGAATGCCGAGGGTCGCCTTGAGAAGGGTCCACACTGCAAACGAAGCGCTGAGAACAAAGACCGCCACACTAACCACACCCAGGAACTGCGTACCCAGCAAAGCAAAACCGCCGCCCGCAAAGAGGCCGGCCGAACCGCCGGTGAGTTCGGGAAGCGCCCAAATGCCCACAGCCAGCGTACCAAACACACCGCAAACCAAGTGAACTGAAAGCGCACCCACCGGATCGTCAATGCGCATGCGGTCAAAGCCCACCACGGACACCACCACCAACACACCGGCAATGGCTCCGATAAGGATCGCGGCCGGTACGCTGACAAAAGCGCAGGACGCGGTGATCGCAACCAGACCGGCCAGACAACCGTTAATACTCATACCCAGATCCGGCTTACCCAAGAGAATCGTGGAGGCCACTGTAGCCAACAACATTGCCGTTGTGGCCGCTGCATTTGTGGTCACACAAATGTGAGAGATCAACCCAGGGTCCACTGCCATGGTCGAACCCGGGTTAAAACCGAACCATCCCAGCCACAGCACAAAAGCCCCGATCGTGGCCAAGGGCAGATTGTGTCCCGGAATCGGCCGCGTCGAACCATCGGCTCCGTATTTCCCGTAACGGGGGCCGAGCACAATGATCGCTACCAAACCGGCCCATCCCCCAATGGAATGCACCTGCGTGGACCCCGCAAAATCCAGAAAACCTTTTTCAGCCAGCCATCCGCCGCCCCAAATCCAATGACCGACGATGGGATAGATGAGGCCCACGATCACAAAGGAGAAAACAATAAAAGAGAAGTACTTGATGCGTTCCGCCACGCACCCGGACACGATGGTGGCTGCTGTGCCCGCAAACACAAGCTGGAAAAAGAATTTGGCCATGAGCGGCACACCTGCCCAGCTAATGGCGCTGTAAACTCCCTGGTAGGCAGCTTCCTTGGCCGGGCTATTGTCAGCCCCGGCCAATCCAAACAGGCCCTGGGTCCCGACAAAACCGTTCCCGTCCCCAAACATCAGGCCCCAACCGATCGCATAGAAAGAGAGCGTGGCTGCGGCAAAGACAATGAAGTTCTTGGAGAGGATGTTGACGGCATTCTTCGTGCGGCAGAATCCAGCCTCCACACAACCAAAGCCCAAATTCATGAAGAACACAAGCATGGCGCATACAAGCACCCATACTGTGTCGATCATCACCTGCAATTCCATGAGGTCCTCCTGAGCCCTTTGCAGGGTCAAACAAAATAGATCCTTCTCCGCCATGAACCCCGCGAATCAGGATGACAAAAAGATACCCTGCGGATATTTCAGGAATGTTTCAGGAAAATGAATTTTTCAGAACGAGGAGGGACTCTCAAAATCGACGATTTCGGCGCGGGTGCCTGTCCAGCAGCGGCGTGGGAAGAGCACCGTGGAATGGGTGAGCGACACGG